>NZ_JBFBJT010000003.1:0-123770 GCF_040686175.1 Streptomyces sp. NPDC086077
GCCAGCAGTTGGCCGGCCGGGTCCATCGCGACCTCGTAGCTGGCCATCACACTCGTGGTCTCGGGGATGCGCTCCAGCTCGACGACCTCGACAGGCCGGTTCGTGTGCCCGGTCCTGCGCGGACGGCGAGGCGCTGCCCGCAGCGTGGTTGGCCAGACGGCGGAACAGCTTGCCCGGCCACCAGAACCACCGGCCCAGGTCCAGGGCAAGGGCCGGGACCAGGACCGTACGGACGAGGAAGGTGTCCAGCAGGACGCCGATACCGACGAGCACACCCATCTGCGCCATGGTCACCAACGGCATCCCCGCGAACACCGCGAAGGTGGCGGCCAGGACGATGCCGGCCGAGGTGATGACACCTCCGGTGCTGGTCAGGCCCTCCAGGACGCCGCGGGTGTGGCCGAGGCGGACTGTCTCCTCTTTCACGCGGTGCATGAGGAAGATGTTGTAGTCGATGCCGAGCGCGACCAGGAAGACGAAGCCGAGCAGCGGGATCGACCAGTCCACGCCGGCGAAGCCCAGGACGTGCTCGAAGAGAACGTTCGAGGCGCCCAGGGCCGCGAAGTACGACAACACCACGGTGGCCAGGAGCAGGAGCGGGGCTACGAGGGCCCGTAGCAGCCAGACCAGGACGCCGAGGACGACCAGGAGCACGATCGGGATCACCGTGGTCAGGTCGCGGTCGGCGGCCCGCTGGGTGTCGAGGGTCTGTGCGGTGGTGCCGCCGACCAGGGCATCCGCGTCCTCGACCTGGTGTACGGCGTCACGGAGGTCGTCGATCGTGTCCTTGGCGGCCTGGCTGTCCGGGGCGTACTCCAGCACCACGGAGAGTGTGGTGAGTTGGCCGTCTGGGGTGCGGTCACCGCCGTCCTCGACGCGTGCCACGCCCTCGACCGCGGCTGCGGCCGTACGGACCTCCGCGGCCTGGTCGGTTCTGGTGATGATCTCTGCGGGGTCGGAGGCGCCCGACGGATAGTGCGCCGAGATCCGCTCCTGTGCGACGACCGACTCGGGCTTGTCCTGGAACATCTCGGCCTGCGTCAGGCCCATGCTGATCCCTGTCGCGCTGAGGGCGAGGACACCGGTGACGGCGACGGACATCATCCACGACCA
This sequence comes from Streptomyces sp. NPDC086077, assembly GCF_040686175.1. NCBI lineage: Bacteria > Bacillati > Actinomycetota > Actinomycetes > Kitasatosporales > Streptomycetaceae > Streptomyces > Streptomyces sp. NPDC086077. The sequence continues at coordinate 1,114 of NZ_JBFBJT010000003.1, forward strand.
GCGCGGGCGGCGGGCGACGGCCGTTCCGATGCGGGACCAGACCGTGCGGGGCTTGCGGGCCGGCGTGCCGTGGTGCGATACGAACGGCCAGAACACCCACCGGCCCGTGATGACGAGCAGCGCCGGAAGCACCGTGACTATCGCGAGGAAGCCGCAGATGACGCCGACCGCGCCGACCAGACCCAGCGAGCGCGAGGAGTCGATGTCGGCGAAGGCCAGACAAGCCAGGCCAACGGCGACGGTGCCGGCCGAGGCGAGGATGGCCGGGCCGGAACGGGCGAGCGCGATGCGCATCGCCTCGTGACGGTCGGCGTGGCGGTGCAGTTCCTCGCGGTAGCGGGCGATGAGCAGCAGCGCGTAGTCGGTGCCGACGCCGAAGACGAGCACCATCAGCACACCCGCGCTCTGCGGATTGACCGGCAGTCCGGCGTGCTTGGCCAGCAGGTAGGCGGTGACCTGGGTGAGGACGGCCGCGAAGCCGACGGAGAGCAGGGGGAGCAGCCAGAGGATCGGACTGCGGTAGGTGATCAGCAGCAGTGCGGCCACGACCAGGGCGGTGGCGATGAGCAGGGTCGAGTCGAGGCCGTCGAAGACCGCGACCTGATCGGTGAGGGAGCCGGCCGGCCCGCCGACCTCGACCTCCACACCCGGCGGGGCATTCGCTCCGGCGATCTCGCGCAGCTTGTCAATCGTGTCGGTGATCTCGTCCTCGCTGTCCAGCGGGACGACGGTCATCAGGGCCTCGCCGTCCTCGGACGGGATCGGCTGCGAGACCTCCTCTCCCGCCGGGGCGAACGGCGCGAAGGCGTTTCGGTCGGCGGCCGCCTTCGCATCCGCACCGTCGCCGGTGTAGACGACGACGGCGGGCATGACCGTGTCCGTACGGAACTTCTCCAGCTCGGTGTTGACCCGCGCGGACTCGGCGCCGCGCGGCAGGAAGGCGTTGGCACTGGAGTCCTCGACGTCGCCGAGCTTTCCGGCGAGCGGGCCGAGTGCGACGGCCACGATCAGCCAGGCCGCCAGGACCAGCCATTTGCCGCGCCGCCCTCCGGGCGCACGGGTGACGCGCTTGAGCAGCGCACGCATGAGTAGTCTCCTTCGTGGGAGCGCGCCGCCACCAGCCGCGTCGGCGACCGGCACAGGGCGCACGGGCCCGGCACCACGACGTATGAGGTGTGACGACCTGCCGTGGCGTACGGGATGGGTGTGTCCGGGGGCGTGCTTCTCGGTACGGCCGGGAGTTGGCGCTCCCGGCCGTACACCTACGCCAGCTGCTATTCGATCTCGCGCATCATCTTCTCCATCGAGCCGACCGCCAGCCGGGTCTGCGTCAGCTCGTCCAGGGTCTGCCGCTGTTCCTCGACGGTACGGCGCTGCAACTCCACGGTGTCCTCGAGGAGATGCGCGTACTTCGCCGCAAGCTCCTTGTACTGCTCCTCACGCGCGGCCAGCATCCGGGCCCGCCACGTCGCGGCGAGCTGCCAGACGATCACGATGAGCAGGGCGAAGACCCCGGCCGCACCGACAGCGCCGACCAATGCCTCCACCTCGGATCCGTCGGCGGCGAGCCTCACCAAATCCTCATTCACTTCGCTTCCTCTTTCGCGGTCCGGTCAGCGGTCTCGGTGATCGTCGCGGCCGCCCGTGCGATGACGGTGGGTGTCAACTCGTAGAAGAACGGGGCGACTTCGAAGTACTTCATCGCCTTGCCGTCCTCCGCGAGTTCGAGCGTGCCGACGACCAGGCCGGCGGCCTCCAGCCGTTGCAGGTGCATGTGCAGCAGCGGTCGGCCCATGCCAATCTCGCGGGCCAGCGCGCTGACGTAGTTCCGGCTCTCCATCAGCGCCGCGACGATCCGCATGCGGTGCGGATTACCGAGCGCGGAGAGCACCTTCAGCAGCTCGTCGCCCGTCCCTGCCGGAGGCGGTACGCCGTTGTCGTCGGCGACCTCGGGCATCGCGGCCCCCTTTCCGTCGCACCTGTCAGAAGAGGCTGACAGCTGCTTCGGGCACCTGTCAAAGATTCCTGACACGTCTCGGGGTGAGATGGGGGACGTCTCAGGGTCGGTTCGGGGATGCGCGCGGGCACTCCCGCTGTCGTATGCGCCCACTTCATCGAGACCGACTCCCGTACCCATACGCTCGTCCGCTCCCCGGAGCCGGAGAAACTGAGCGAGATGCTGCAGGCTCTTTGGGGAGTCTCTGATGGGCCTGGAGCGGTGGCCGTATCTCGTGCTGTGTGAGGTATGCGGATGGGGCGAGTTGACCGTTGCGGGGCGTCAGCGCCGGAAAACGGGACGGATGCGGGCGGCCGAGCTGTTCGAGCAGAAGGAAGACGCCGAAGCGATGCAGCGCCTCATCGTTCCACGAGCATCGGTGACGCTCAGTAGCTGTCGGTTTCGCTGGTGAGCTGGGGCTGCCGCGCCAGTCGATCCACCGGTCGTCGTCCAAGATGCTGCCAGGAGCGTGAACGCTCACCTTCTCAAGGAACACCCCAGGTCGTGGTCGCTGTAAGCGGTGCCAAGGATCGCGTCCACACCGCAGGAATGCACAGTGACTCTCCGGCCCCCCCGAACCGGAGAGCGGTTGTACGACGATCGGCGCGCTACTCACGTGACCCAGCGTGCACCGCCTACGAAGGTGCGGCGAGCCGACTGCAACTGCCCATGACGCTGGTCCGGGTGTATCGCCGGAATAGTAGAGACGGCACAGCACGCCGGCCCAGGCGCGCGGGGCTCGCCGGGGCGCGGCCGCCCGGCCACCGCCCGAGCTCGGTCGACTTCTTCGGCTGGCCAGCCGTGAATGTCCAGCAGCAGGCCGTCCACGGCCCGCCGACCAGATCAGCGTTGGTCCGGTGCGGGAGCGAGCCGGGGTTAGGGTCGTCGTGCTCCACGTTGTAGAGGCCGCGCAGCCGCTGCTCGTCGCCGTTCATCCGAACAGACTCGCAGCCGCCACCGACAACCCGGGCTTGCCCAGGTTCACCTTGGGCTCACGTGCGGCGGCCGCGGCTTGCCCGGGTCAGGTGCGGAAGGAGGCCAGCCAGCCGCCGGCCTTCTGCTCGTCAGGCTGCTCCGTCGCTAAGTGACAGCACTTGTGCACGGGTTCCGACGGCAGTCGATGATCAGCTCGCCCCAAGTTGTTGACGGAAAGGACGGCACTGCCAGCCGGTCCCCGGCCTGCGTCAACTCTTCGCTGTGGCGGGATAAGGACCGTCCGGACGCCGGCGCCGAGGGCGAGGCCCTGGTTGGCGGGCGGCCCCCGGTGGGAAGCCGTATGGATGTCCTACGATGCGACTGGTGAAACACAAACGTCGCGTCCGAATGCTGCTGGCCTGCTGCGTCGTCGCCGTCGCTGCGTTCGGGTGGTACGCCAGCACGGCCGTACGTCCTCCTGACTGCGAGGTCGCTTTTTCCGCATTCGCCGATGGTGATGGACAGCCCCTCCCCGAGAACGGGAGGAAGTGACCTGGGATGAACTGACCGAACGTGCCTACCAGGACATGGTCGCGTCAGGACGTTGCGAGCCGCCGGCAGCCCGCTGGCGCCACTGGGTCAGCTGAACCGACGTGCAGGACCGATCTGCGTGCGGCTCCACCGCAATGCAGGACGCTCCAGGCACACAGTCCGCCACCGTCACGCCGTGCTTGCGCTCCATCTGGGCATGACCAGTACCTTTCACCAGGACCATCCCGATGCTGCCAACTCGACTTTGCACAGCACCTGCAGCTCTGCAGAAAGCGAACAGTTCATGACTTCAGGCAGCACGAAGGCCCCTGCCGAGAGTTCAGCAGGGGCCCCGCTGTGGAGAATCGCAGTGGGGACCTGTCCTCCATGAGCGGCATGCCGCCGACATCAGCTACCGTCTGCTGCCGGTCGACGGCCCGGCCTCACTTCAGATGTCGGGTGAAGAACTGGGCCGCGGCGTCTCCCGCGAACTGCGGGACGCCGGTGTGCCCGCCCATGCTGGCGTGCAGGGACTTCTCCTTCGAGCTGAAGGCGTCGAACAGGTCCAGGGCCGCCTGCCTGTCGTTCCCTTCATCGTCCCACTGCAGTAGGACGTGCAGCGGAATGGTGACCTGGCGGGCCTCCTCGAACATGGCGCGAGGCACGAAACTCCCGGCGAAGAGACCGACGGCCACGATGCGCGGCTCGACCACCGCCAGCCGGATGCCGACGGAGATCACTCCCCCCGAGTACCCGACCGGACCGCCGATCTCGGGCAGCGACAGGAGGGCGTCCAGGGCGGCCTGCCATTCCGGGACCGCCTTGTCGACCAGCGGCAGGATGAGGGCGTCGACGATCTCGTCGCTGACAGGCTCGCCGGCCTCCATCGCCCGGCGCAGGTCGGCGCGGGACTGTTCGGCAGCCGGCCAATGGGGCCGGTCGCCGCTTCCCGGGAGCTCGATGGTGGCCGTGGCGAAGCCCTCCGCCGCGGAGTGCCGGGCTCGGTCCACCAGTCGGGGGTACATCCTGCGCAGCCCAAGGGGAGGGTGGCCGAGCAGGATCAGCGGCACCGGTGCGGAAGCGGATGCGGGTGTCCACACGATGCCGGGGATCTCGCCGAGGGTAAATTCCCGTTCGAGGACGCCGTCGTCGAGGCGCTGCTCGGAAGTGAAATGCATGGTCGTGCCTTTCGGGAGTGCGCTGGAACGGCGCTCCCGGACGACATGTCTATCGCCCGACCGTGACCCCGAAGGGGAGCACCCATGTCGATACTGCGTTCACGGGTACCACCTCCTCGATCTCTCGCACGGCCTCCGGAAATGTAGCAATGGTCGCCTCGTCCGCCTAACGGCTTTTTGCGGAGTCTCCGTGGCCGGATGCCACAGAGGTGTCACGCAGAGCTGCTTCGGGTGTCGTCGCGACCTTCCGAGTGCGGCTCTGCGGCGGCGGGGGTGCACTGGCGCTGTCGTTTCTCAGGTCTGGCTCACTTTCCGTGTAGTTGTTACGGAGAGTTGGTGCGCGAGGTCATGCCGAGTTGGCGGCCGATCGCCCTCCGCCTCAGTCCGGAGGCCAGCAGTTCGTGGACGGTCGCGTGCTTGGCGCGGGTGCGGTCGGCAAATCGATGTCCCGTAGGCCACGGCGAGCCGGACGGGTCTTCGAACTTCTCCAGTTCGGGCGCAGGCTGGGCTGGATCTGGCGCCAGCACCCGCGGCGGTCTGCGACACAACGCTCGGCGGCTTCGCTCAGGTTGTGCCAGAGGTGCCACCTGTCCGCCACCTGCACCGCCCGGGGGGTGCCCCGGCTGTGGCGCCTTCGGCGAAGAACGGTGCCCGATCGCGGCATACCACCTCCCGCCATGAATCTCGTTGCCGTCCGCAGCACTGATCGCGCCGGCACTGTGGGCCGCTTCGCGAGTCAAGCGGCCGGGCTGGATGCCTCCCGGTCGGGCAGTAGGTCCACCGGCCTACGGCTTTCGACGTCGACCGGGACAGTCCAGTATCGGCAGCGCCACCACACCGCCGCTCGAGGACCGTGTGCCTGGAGCCGTTCGAGGGTGGTGAACAGGATGAGAATGGCGTCGGCGTAGTTGTAGTAGCCGGCCAGGTTCCCGACGCCGATGCCCATGCGCTCAAAGCTGCCGGACCAGATAGCGCGGGTCTCGGTCATGACCGCGTTCGTGCGGTTCTTCAGCGCCTGCGATCCCATCCTGGCGCCCGGATTGAAAACCACGACGACCGGAAGGCGGCTCTCGCGGCCGGTCGGCGGGAGCGCGCCCGAGGAGCGCGTCGCCGTGAGGGCGGCCCACCGGGCGTCAAGGCCTGCCAGGACTCGTGCTCTCCCGGATGATTAGGTCATGGCGTGCGGTCACTTCGCGGGGAGCCGCGCGCCGTTGAACAACCGAACGGGCGCCGTGGATCTGGATTTCGAGCATCTCGACGGCGACCCGCGCGACCTGTTCCTTGTCCGGGCGGATCGTGGTCAACGTCGGTGTGCTGTAGCGACCGTCCTCGATGTCGTCAAATCCCGCGATCGCCACGTCTTCCGGAACCCGCAGCCCCGTCGAGAGCGCTGTGCGCAGTGCTCCCAAAGCCAGGAGATCGTTGCAGCAGAAAACGGCGTCCGGGGGCTGCGGAAGATCGAGCAGCTGCCGCATCAGGCGTGCGCCGTCGGCACGGTGGTAGTGCGACGTCGCGGGTGCGAGACGCTCGTCGTAGGCGATGCCGGCCGTCGCGAGGGCCTCTTGGTAGCCCGCCAGGCGCAGATGGGCGGTGTTCGCGTTCGGATTGTCCTGCTTTCCGATTGCGGCGATCCGGGTGTGGCCGAGGGAGAGCAGGTGCTCGGTAACCTCTCGGGCGGCCCGCTGGTTGTCGACGGCCACATGGTGGGTAGGGCCGTCCAGTACGCGCTCGCCGAGCAGCACTAGCGCGGTGCTGTCCTTGCGGGCGGACAGTTCGTCCGCTCCCACGGTGATCGGGCTGAAGATCAGTCCGTCGATGCGTTGCTCGCGTACCCCGTCCAGCACTTCCCGTTCACGGGCGGGAAGGCCGTCGGTCTGCTCAATGAGGACGGTCCAGCCGCGTTCCGCCGCCGCCTCGATCACGAAGCGGCTCAGCTCCGCGAAGTACGGCGCGTCCAGCTCGGGCAGGGCGAGCGCGATCACGCCTGTCCGCCCCTGCCGGAGGTTGCGGGCGGAGAGATTGGGCCGGTAGTCGAGCTGGTCCAGCGCTCGCTCCACCTTCTCGCGCGTTTGCGGCGTTACGTATGTGTAGCCATTGACCACATTCGACACCGTCTTCACGGACACACCGGCCAGCGCGGCGACGTCCTTGAGACTCGCCCCCACCCTCATCACCTCCACCGCGCCCCTGCAGGCGCCCTGAGCCTGCGTGATCGCGTGCATGTCCCACCGTTGCTCAGTGCCTGCGGGGGCCGCCGAAAGCCCCACCGGCCATGGTTTGAAAATTTTCCGGAGAAGTCTTGCCGCTGCCTATTTACGACGCTGTTTCAACGATGTAATCGTACCAGTGCGACGGCAGCCGACGCCTCCTCGGTCTCTTCGGCCGGCCGTCGCCCTACCCTCTCGCGGCCCTTCTGCCTCACCGCACCTACGTCCAGGAGTCCAGCTTCATGCCCACCGCCCGCCTCACTCTCGATCCGGCTTTCCGGGTCGGCTCGGTCGACCGGCGACTGTTCGGCTCGTTCGTCGAGCACATGGGCCGGTGTGTGCACACCGGCATCTACGAGCCCGGCCACCCCACAGCCGACGAGGAGGGTTTCCGCACCGACGTGCTGGAACTGGTCCGCGAACTCGGGATCACGGTCGTGCGCTATCCGGGCGGCAACTTCGTGTCCAACTACCGCTGGGAGGACGGCGTAGGCCCGCGCGAGGACCGCCCCCGGCGACTCGACCTGGCGTGGCGGAGCGTGGAGTCGAACGCTGTCGGCCTCAACGAGTTCATGGCCTGGGCCGCTAAGGCCGGCGTGGAGCCGATGATGGCTCTCAACCTCGGTACCCGCGGACCCGCCGAGGCTCTGGACCTGCTGGAATACGCCAATTACCCCTCCGGCACCGCCCTGTCGGACTTGCGCCGCTCCCACGGCGTCGAGGAGCCACACGGCATTCGCATGTGGTGCCTGGGCAACGAACTGGACGGCCCCTGGCAGATGGGCCACAAAACGGCTCACGAGTACGGCCGGGTCGCCGCCGAGACGGCACGCGCGATGAAGCGGTTCGACCCCACTCTCGAACTGGTCGCCTGCGGCAGCTCCAACGCCCATATCGACACTTTCGCCTCCTGGGAGGCGACCGTGCTGGAGCACACATACGACTTCGTGGACCACCTATCCCTGCACGCCTACTACGACCCCGGCGACGGGGACATCGACTCCTTCCTCGCCAGCGGTGCCGAGATGGACCGGATGATTTCGGCGATCACGGCCACCGCCGACCACGTCGGCGCCAAACTCCGCAGCAAGAAAAAGATCAAGCTGTCGTTCGACGAGTGGAACGTCTGGTACCAGAGCCGATTCGGCGGGGAGGACTCGCTGGACTGGCGGCCAGCCCCAGAACTGATCGAGGACGTCTACGACGTCACCGACGCCGTCGTGGTGGGCAGCCTCCTGATCACCCTGCTGCGGCATGCCGACCGGGTCGGCGCCGCATGCCAGGCACAGCTGGCGAACGTCATCGCGCCTATCCTGACCCGCCCCGGCGGACCCGCCTGGCGGCAGACGATCTTCCATCCGTTCGCCCGCACCGCACGGCACGCGCGGGGAACCGTCCTGCGGGTCGAGCCGGACTCACCGTTGATCGAAACCACCAAGTTCGGCGACGTGCCCGCCCTGTGGTCGGCGGCGACGTACGACGAGGAGAGCGGCAACGTGGCGCTGTTCGCAGTGAACCGGGGACGCGGCGAGGAACCGCTTCGCCTGACCGCCGACGTCCGGGCCTTCTCCGGCGCCCGGGTAGTGGAGCATGCAGTCCTGGACGACGCCGACACCTCGGCCGTCAACACGGCCGAGCAGCCTGACCGGGTCCGCCCACGTGAGGTGGCGGGGACGAAGACCGATGACGGGACGCTCACCGTCGACCTTCCCCCCGTCTCCTGGACCATGATCCGCCTCGCCACCCGCTGACCACGATCCGACCGTCCCCGGGCCCGGCCTCGGGCCCACCCCTGAGGAGCAACGAATGCGCACTTCCTCTTCAGCCGGAACGCCACTCCCCCGCAGAACCCTGCTGGCCGCCTCGGCAGCCGCCGCGGCCGGAATGCTCACCGCGTGCAGCGGAGGCACCAAAATCGGGGCCGAACAGGGTGACGGTGACTCGGCACCGAGCTTCAGCGGCGACGAGTACAAGGGACCCAAGGTCACGCTTGAGTTCTGGAACGGCTTCACCGGCGGCGACGGACCGCACATGAAAGCGATGCTCCGTTCATTCAACGAGCGCTACAAGGGACGGATCGAGGTCCGGAACACCACCCGTCAGTGGATCGACCTCTACCCGGCCCTGCCCACCGCGATCGCCGCAGGCAAGGGCCCCGACGTCGCGGTCATCCACAACGAACAGATCGCAACCTTCGCGGCGCGCAACACCCTCATCCCCCTCGACGACGTGACCTCTGCCCTCGGCCTCAGCGAGAGCGACTTCGTCCCGGCCGTCTGGCAGGCCGGGGTCTACCAGGGCAATCGGTACAGCGTGCCACTCGACGTGCACTGCTTGGCCGACTACTGGAACGCCCGGCAACTGTCGAGGGCCGGCATCGAGGAAGCCCCCCAGGTCCGTTCCGCTTACGAGGACGCCCTGCGCGAGGTGAAGGCATCCGGTGTGGCGCACCCGTTCTGGATGCCCAACAAGTGGCCGGCCCACCTGATGTTCATGACCCTGCTGTGGCAGTTCGGCGGCGAGATGTACAGCGAGGACGGCTCCAAGGCGCTCTGGGGGTCCGACGCGGGCGCCGAGGCGCTGAGCTGGATGGTGCAGCAGATCCGCAAGGGCTACAGCCCTGATCAGGTGGCGCAGGACGCCCAGTACAACGCGTTCAAGAACAACAAGGTCAGCTTCACCTGGGACGGCATCTGGCAGATCAACGATCTGAAGGAGAACGCCACGAGCGTCGACTGGCGCATGTCCGCCGTGCCCCGCATCGGCGACCGGGAAGCGGTGTGGAGCGCGAGTCACAACTTCGTCCTGACCTCCCAGGCCGGACGGGACAAGAACAAGGTGCAGGCCGCCAAGTTCTTCATCGACTACATGAGCGAGCGCTCCACGGAGTGGGCGAAGGCGGGCATGATCCCGGCCCGCAACAGTGTTCGCGCCGAGGCGGAAGTGGCCGGACTGCCGCAGACGCAGCTCGCGAAGAACGTCGACGTCTTCCACTTCCTGCCCGCCCTCCCCGGACTCGGCGACGTGCAGACCAAGGCGCTGGAGCTGGCCGTGCAGCAGGCGGTGCTCGGCAAGGCCTCCGTGACCAAGGCCCTGGAGGACGGCGTACGGACCGCCGACCAGGTCCTGGCCGAGAACAAGCAGAAGTACGCGAAGTGAGGCAGTCCCGGTGGAACAGCGGTTGACCGAATCGTCCACCGAACGGCAGCCGCGACGGGGCTCGGGACGTACCACGGCCCGAGCCTCCGCCCGGCACCAGTGGTGGACGCCCTACGCGTTCATGGCGCCGTACTTGGCGCTCTTCCTCACCTTCGTCGTAATGCCCATCGGCTACGGCCTGTGGATCAGCCTTCACGCCTGGGACATCAACGTCCCTGCCAAACCGTTCGTCGGCCTGGACAACTACCAGGAACTGTTCGATCCGAACGGCGTCGACGGCCCCCGCTTCTGGCAGGCCATGCGCGCCACAGGCATCTTTACCGCCCTGTCCCTGCCATTCCTGCTCGTCGTGCCCCTGTTCGTGGCCCTGCTGATGAACCGCCGGTTCCCCGGACGCAACCTCTACCGCACGGTGTACTTCGCCCCGTACGTGCTGGGCGTGGCCGTCATCGGACTCCTCTGGCGATTCCTGCTCGATGGCAACATCGGCATGGTCAACCATTACCTCGGGCTGATCGGCATGGCCGACGACATCCAGTGGACCACCAACACCCCGGCGGCATGGTGGGCGCTGGTCCTGGTGACTGTCTGGTGGACGCTCGGCTTCAACGCCGTGATCTACCTGGCGGGGCTGCAGGACATTCCCGCCGAGCTCTACGAGTCCGCCCGCGTCGACGGGGCGGGCGCCTGGCACCGGTTCGTGCACGTCACCCTGCCAGGACTTCGGCCGGTCGCGTTGTTCGTGGTCAATTCGACGCTGCTCGCCTCGGCCAACATGTTCGGCCAGTCCTATCTGATCACCGCCGGCGCGCCGGCGGACGAGACGAAGACCGCGATCTTCCTTATCGCTGAGACCGGACTGCGCCGCTTCGATATGGGTTCGGCGTCCGCGATGAGCTTCATCCTCGCCCTGGCACTGATGGCGGCCAGCGCCCTGGTCTTCCGGGTCTTCCGTGAGCGACAGGAGGAACGATGACCGAGACGGACATCCGTCCCGCCGAACACCCACAGGCTTCGGCGCACGACCGTGCCCGGCTATTCAAAGCCGCCGACCCCACGTCCGCCGCCCACCGGCGCCGGCTACGGCGTTCGCTGCTCCATCTGGTGCTCGCCGTGGTCGCGGCGCTTTACGTCAGCCCGCTGCTGTACATGCTGGTGACGTCGTTCAAAACCGGCACTCAGGCGGGCATGACCGATCCCCAGTGGATTCCGTCACCGGTGACGGTCGACGCCTACCGCACCGTGCTCGGCGCGACCGACAGCCCCGTGCTGCGCTGGTTCCTCAACAGCGTGCTCGCCGCCGCCGCGCACACCGCGCTGGTACTGCTCACGGCAACTCCCGCGGCGTACGCCCTGGCACGCATGCGCTTCAAGGGGCGCACCCTCGTCTTCGCAGCGGTAGTGGCCACGCTCTTCGTTCCGCCGATGGTGCTGCTGATCCCTAACTTCCTCGTCGTCAACGAACTGGCGTGGGTGGACAGCCTGCCGGCGGTGATCGTCCCTGGGGCGGCGAGTGCATTCGGCGTGTTCTTCCTCAGGCAGTTCTTCCTCACCCTGCCCGCGGAACTGGAGGAGGCAGCGGAGTTGGACGGCTGCAACCGCTGGCAGATCTTCCTCAAGGTGGTCCTGCCGCTGACCAAACCTGCCCTGGCCACCCTGGGTCTGCTGTCCTTCCTGGCTAACTGGAACGACTTCCTGTGGCCCCTGTACGTGCTGCTGAGCCCCGAGGCACTGACTCTCCCGGCTGGCCTGGCCAACTTCCAGAGCGCGAACAACATCCGCTACGACCTGCTGATGGCCGGCGCAGTGATCGCCAGCCTCCCGGTACTGCTGCTGTACCTGGTGGCCCAACGATGGGTGATCGAAGGAGTGTCGCGGTCCGGGCTGAAGGGGTGAGTTGATCAAGGCAGCTGCACGGCACGAATCGGCGTCGCACCCCATCGGCGGTCCGAGCAGCCGTAGACCCACTCTCCACCACCTTGTTCGACCCAGAAGGTCTGCCCTCGATACAGCGTGCCCATCCACGCTCCGTGGGCGGCGGTGACCCGGACGAACAGTTCTTGGGCGCAGACGGTTTCGCACCGTACGCCGACCGGTCAAGTGATCGCCGGCGTGGTCCCGTCAGGCAGCGCGCCGGCATCGCCGGCGTAGAGGAGACGGGCCGTACCTGCCTCCGACCGGTGCCCGCCCTGACGTGGGGCCCTCCTGCACCGCGGTCCGGGAACACTTGGCCGCCAAGCCCTTGACCAGCAATGGCCGCAGTTCTCCGTCAGCAACCGGACCGTCTCGCAGGACCGGGCGGCCCACCCACCCCGAGCCATCAACGGCAGGTCGCTATCAGTCGCACCCTGTCCTCCGGGACCACCAGCATTGTTGCGGGGTCACCTGCTCGTCGTCACCGGGGAGGGCGACCGGCGCTGCGCACTCCGTCCGTCTCAGCGTGCGCTGGTGGGGCTGGTGCACCTGCGTGAACACACCACCCTGGCAGGGGTCGCGGCTGGGTTCGGAAATGAGCGAGTCCACCGCCCACGCCTGCACGAACGCGGTCTTCCACCTGCTTGCCGGGCGGGCGCCGGGCCTGCTAAAGGTCCTTCGCGAGGTCGATGCGGACTTCGTCCTAGCGGACGGAACTCTCGCCGAGCGTGCCGAGCCGCGCGGGCGGTGGCTGGGGCTCTCACCCGCGCTACCGGGCCGCGCCCACGGTCTGACCGCGGCCCGCACGCACCGGACCCTGCGCATCTGCGAGCGCCAGGGCGTCCCATCCTGGCCGACCTCGCCTACCAGGGCGGCGGCCCCTGGCTGACCACGGGTATCAAACGCAAGTGCTTACGGAAGTCTCCGCCACCGAGAAGACCCTCCACCGGGCCCTGGCCGCGGCACGGCACCGGTCGAGCGCGTCGTCGCACGCCTGAAGTCCTGGCGCATCTTCCGCAGATCCGGGTGTAGCCCCTACCGCATGCCGTCAAGCGCCAAGGCAGTGCCCACCTGCAGCGGCACGGCTGAAGAAGCTCAGTAGAGCTCATTGCGTAACACTGCGCGGGGAGATCGGCGGCGCGAGTTTTAGTGACTGGTGGGGGTATCGGCGGAGTGGGGACGGCGCTCATGCGGCACCGGCAGCGCCACACGGTCACCGCGTTCGAGCAGGACGCACGGCAGGCCGGCCAGGACCTGGTCACTTGCGCCGGTCCACCGGTGGCTGCGGACGGCTCGCGGGTGGCTTGCCTTCGTACGGCGGGTGCTGTCCGGGTCCGGTGGAGTTGTCGGCCAGCGGGGTGGGGGACAGCGCAATGTCTTCTTCCCCGGGTTCAAGGAGGGTGTCGGCTGCGCCGATGATCAACGGGTCGGGTCTGCCGACCGCTTCAGGGTCCTTGCGGGCGTAGTCGATGCGGGTGAGCAGGTGACGGATGGCCTCGAGCCGGGCACGTCGTTTGTCGTTGCTCTTGACCACGGTCCAGGGTGCCTCCGTAGTGTCCGTGGCGCGGAACATGGCAACCTTGGCCTGCGTGTAGGCATCCCACAGGTCGAGTGAGGCGACATCGGTGGGGGACAGTTTCCATTGACGGACCGGATCGACCTGGCGGATCGCGAAACGCGTCCGCTGCTCCGCTCGCGAGACGGAAAACCAGAATTTCACCAGGCAGATACCATCCTGTGCCAACATCCTCTCGAATGCGGGGCATTGTGTGAGGAAAAGGTCGTACTGCTCGCCAGTGCAGAACCCCATGACCTTCTCCACGCCGGCCCGGTTGTACCAGGACCGGTCGAAAAAGACGATCTCACCCGGGCCGGGCAGATGGGCGACGTAACGCTGGAAGTACCACTGTCCGGCTTCCTGAGCGGTTGGTTTGTCGAGTGCCACGACACGGGCCCCGCGCGGGTTGAGACGTTCGGTAAAGCGCTGGATCGTCCCGCCTTTGCCGGCGGCGTCACGGCCTTCGCAGATAACGATCAGCCGCCCACCAGTGTCCTTGATCCATCGTTGCAATTTCAGCAATTCGATCTGCAAGATCCGCTTGGCTCGCTCGTACTCACCGCGGGGCACCTTGCGGCGGTAAGGGTAGTTCTCCTGCCAAGTCCGGATCGGCATGCCCTGGGCGTCCAGCAGCACCGGCTGCTCGGGACGCCTGCCGTCCACGCTCAGCCCTGCCAGCAAGTCCCCTTCATCGCCCACGGCTGACCTCCTGCCCGGCCGACACTCCCTGTCACCATACGCCCGCGCCGCCACGACTCGCGTGTTGTCCAGGCCTTCCCGGAGATCGAAACCGTCGAGGTGACACACCTGTCGGATCACGGGGAGGAAGACGATGATGCCGCTGGTGGGCCCATCCGGATCTCTCGGGACGTCCGGACGGGATCCTGGTGCGCATGGCGGCACCTGCTGGTCAGGAGTTCTTCATCGAAATATCCCGGACCGAGACCGAGCCGAAGAATTAACCGAACTACTTCGCCCGTGAGGTTCTGTGGCTTGGGCAGCTCCTGCCGGTCTGGCAGGGGGCCTCGTGCCCGTCGCCGATCGGGGGCGATGCCGCGATCTCTTGCTTTCGTGCCAGTACGCGACGTGACCCTCTCTCGGGTAGTGACAGTGGACAGCCCCCTCTCTGCTCACACGGCGACACGAGCCGGGCAGCCACAACGTCCCTCCGCCCCGCAGCGCTCTGAGACGGCCTCTGGCCACTCCCCGCACCGGACCCCGGCCCTGCAGAGGCCCGGGGTCCGGTGCGTTCACCGGGTGAGGCGGTGCCAGAAGACACAGCTCTCCAGGCTGGCCAGTGAGGGCCGGCGCAGCACGGACCGGGTCTGCTCGGGTCCCACCAGGACGACGGGCATCCGGCGTCGCCTACAACCACCACCGGCCCGGGGCGCCGGGCGAGTTCGTTCTCGACAGCCTGCTGCGCGTCGGCCAGCTGTTGCGGCCGGACACCGAGGTGCAGAGCGGCGTGAAAGGCGTCCAAGAGCGCCGCGAGGTTGCCCGGCACTGCGGTCCTGACCACTACGGGGTCGGCCTCCTCGCAGCAGCTGAGCGCAGCCTCCACCACGGCCTCATCCTGGACGTCTTGTGGCGCGATGACGCAGAGCAGTAGTGCACGAGTCTCAAGGGTGTAACCCAGGTTGTCGTACGACGCGGCCGGCGTCCGCTCCTCTCGGGCATCAAGCGGTGGATGACGTTCCAGGCGCGTCGTCGGTGAAGACATCGCGCGACTCCCCGGTATGCGCGAGTGCGGGGCCCGGGCGCGCCGTGTTGCCCCGGCCCCAGCCCCGCATCCCGACCGGTCCCAGGGACTCCACCCCGGGGCCTGTGCAATCCTGCGGGGTCTTTACGGTGGCCGGGCCCTTGTGGGGGGCGTCTGGTGGTCAGTTACGGCGCTTGGACAGCGTTGTGAACCGACCGGGTGCTGCCGGGACAGGTCCGCCCGGCAGCCAGAGCAGTGGCGGCCGTCTTCTGCGGGGACGTCGTCGTAGCGGATTCCCGGCTGCCCGGCCTGAGACTGCCCGCACCTCTCGCACAGCTCCGGAGCGGGCGGCACAGGCGGCTTGGGCAGCGCGCGGCGGGCAGCTGGTCCAGGCGCTCCTGCAGCGGCACCGGCTGCGGCTCGGTGGCCGACTGACTCCCGCTCACTGCACGCCCCGGCTGTCGGCGCTCGTGTTCGTCGCCGCGTTGACAGCGGCGTTCCTCGGAGCGCTGGGGCCAGCCGCCCACGGTCGTGTGGGTCTGCCCGAACGTGGGCGGATGGGGTTCGGCGGTGACTCTGGAAGGAATTCCGGCGGCGTTGCGCTCCTTGCGCTCGCCGGCCGGGAGGTCCCGGGCCGCGCTCGCGCGCGGGGTGCCGGGGTGCCGGGGCTCCGGTGTGAGGGTGCGGGCCGGTCGGTCAGCGGTCGAGGAGAGCGATGCGGATGGCGCGCTCCACGTGGGCGGCGGTGCTGGCGTGGCCTTCGGTGTTGGGGTGGACCAGGGTGACACGCTTGTTGATGGGTGCGCAGTTCAGCAGCGTGCCGGGGAGCTTGGCGGGCCAGTAGTCGGCGGCGTCGCCGCAGATTCCCTCGACCCACTTGGTGTCTGCGCTCTGGCAGGCGTCGTGACCCACACTCGAGGAGTAGACGTCGACGTAGGAGTCGCCGAAGAACGACGTGACCCGCTGGATCGTGCTGTTCAGCGGCCCCAGGACGTCGTCACGGAGCCAGTCGACGTCGGCGTGGGTGATCGAGCCGAGCTCGGTGAGAGCGAGGCGGTTGCAGTCGCTGCCTTCCTCCGGCAGGACGGCCGGGTAGCCGACCGTGATCACCTTGGCGTTGGGCGCGGCCTGGTGCACGTTGGCCAGCATCTCGATGTACTCGTCCTGGACCCGGGCGAGCTTGTCCTGGAGGCTCTCCTCCCCCTCCGGGGGGTTGGTGTAGTGGTCGCGGCAGGATTTGCCGCTCGCGCCCTGTTCGAGGCACTTGAGGAGCATGCCGCCGAAGGGCAGGCTGTTGCCGCCGCCACCGATGGTGACGACGTCGGTCTGGTCGTTGAGGCCGGCCCGCTTGATCTGCGGGTCCACCGCGGGCCAGCCGTCGGCGGGGGGCTGGACCGGGCTGATCGGCGTCTGCTCGGTGTGGGCGATGTTGTCGATGGTGGCGTTGCCGCAGCTGACGTTGATCAGGTTGACGTACCTGCCCGGCGGGAAGTCGGCGAGCTCCCGCTCGACGACGCCGGGGTAGGCGTCACTGGTGCGGTCGCAGCCGTCCCGCGACGCAGCACCCAGCGCGGGCTGCGGATCACCGGCGAAGCCCCCGGCGGTGTACGAGTCGCCCAGCGCGGCCCACTCGTACTGATCGGCCGCACCGGCAGAGCCCGCGGGCACAAGCGCGGTCGCAGCCAGCGCGAGCCCGACGGCCATAACTCGCGTGCGCAGGGGGGAAACGGGATAACGCATGGATCCTCCAGGACTGGCCGGCAGCGGGGCTGTTGAGGCGAGGGCCGCCAGCCGGCGCATGAATGCCGGACGCAACGCATCCTCGACCATCCCTCACCCCATGTAGTAGCGTGACTACTCTTTGAAGCTAGACGAGGGCATACGGCCGCCCGGCAGGTGCACCGGGTAAACCACCCGCTCGTATAGCGCCGAGGCTCCATGCCGCGGCGAGTGCGCCGGGCGGCCACCCCAGACATCACCTGAACGGCCTACACGCTCCCGCATCGAACAGGCGCCGCTCCCCTCACGCCAACCCCTCCGGACCAGGAAGTCTGCGCCACCGCATTCCCGTGATCACCGACTGGGTCACGCCAGGCTGCGGGTGGCGGGGCCTCGTTCGGTGCGGTGCAGTCTTCATCGTCGGTGTGGGATCTCACCATCCGTTTCCTCATTCCCCGTTCATGCGCGCGCCAGTACCCGCTCGTGTCCTGCCGCGCATGCCGTAAGGGTGGTGTTCGGCACGTCTGGCCGGTGCTTTTAGCCGCGCTGGTGGGGCAGAATCGTCCGCGCACGCCCCGCCCCGCCCCGCCCCGCCCCGCCCCGCCCCGCCCCGCCCCGGGGCAAGCCTAAGCGCAGTCGAGGAGACGGTGACCGACATCGAGAACGCCAGCCAGCCCGCCCGGCTTTTTGCCGAGCACCGCGTGGTCGACGGCATCCGTGTCGTGGTTCTGTGCGGCGAGATGGACCACGACGTCAAGGCCGTGCTCAGCGAAGCTCTGCGAGTCGGGGTCGACGCTCAGCGGCCGCGGATCGTGGCGGACCTCAGCGAGGTCTCCTTCCTGGACTCCAGCGGCATCAACGTCTTCGTCGCCACCTACCAGCAGGTGAGTGCGGCGGGCGGCTGGGTCCGCATCGCCGGGGCTCAGGAACCTGTCCTGCGGGTGCTGCAGCTGGTCGGCATCGACGCCATCATCCCCTGCCGTCCCACCGTCGAGCAGGCCCTGGCCGACTGACCGCGTCAGCCAAACCGCTCAGCGCCGGCCGGGCCCGAACGCCGGGGCACGGCATCCTGGAGCGCGCGGTCCCTAAGCCTTCGCGAGAGCCTGGGACATTTCACCGTCGATACGCATCTCAAATCGCATCGACTTGGCTGCTCCCACCGCGTCCGGCTATGCCATCCCGACCTGTCCTGACCATTGCCACCATGGCGTTCGCCGCCCCTTCGAGCATCACCCGGAGCAGGTGAAGACCACTTATGGCCAGACGGCCAGCACGTGGTCGGTGTCGTCGGCGAGCGTGATGCGGGCGTCGGGCATGCTGCCGTACTTGCCGACCCACCGCCGGAACTTGTCACGCGCGGTCTCCTCACTCCCCCATCAGCCGTGCTGCACCGGCCGGCCCCCCGAGGCGAGCAGCACAAGCAGCAGCCCGCCGAGGTCGCCCGCACCGCTACGGCCCCGTACTGGAACGGCGAACTGACGGACGACGCACTACAAAGTCGTGTACCGCAACAACGACGAGGACTGACCGAATCAGGAGGCTATGACGCGTTTTATCACTATCTTATGGGTACCTGGTGATCGAACAACGGGCTCTCACACAGGAGACGATCGTGACTCACACCCGTCCCACCATGGAATCGCATCCCGACATCCTGGAGATGCGTGCTCGCCACGAACGGGCAGCCACCACCCCACGCGCACAAGCCATCGAAGCCATGGGCGTGATCACCGGCCTGTACCTGGCCGCTTCACCCTGGATCGCAGGCTTCAACAACCTCTCCACCCTGGCCGTCACCAACTTGATCACAGGTCTGGCCTATGCGCTGCTCATGGGCGGCTTCGGCCATGCATACGAGCGCACCCACAGCATGGCTTGGGCTGCCGCCGCACTCGGTGCCTGGACTGTCATCGCACCGTGGGTCGTGGCCGGTGACGTGGACACCACACGAACCATCACCAACAACATCATCACCGGGTTGATCGCACTCGTGCTGGCCCTGGCCGCCGCCTCCAGCGCGAGCATGCGATCCGATCGCGGGACGCGCGGTGCCTCATCCGGATACGGCGGTCGCACCTCTTCCTAGGGTGGATCCCGAGGTGGCGACGCTCACTTGGTCATCGAAGAACCACCAGCCGGCGCCGACCGAAGGAACGCCGCCTTGCCATGAGCGCCGCCTAGCATGACGAAGTCGAGCGTCGCCGTCGAAGTCGTCGGGCAGCTTGCGGGCCGCCGTGCCACGGACCGTTAAAAGCGGACTGCCGCGACGGCCACGGCAGCGGCGAGTGGCGCGCTTGATCCTGCGTGGTGGTGGACGACCTGTGAGCGACCTATTGAGCTGGTCGACTTCGCTCTACGACGCGCGGCGGCGGAAATCGCCGGTCTGGCACGCTGCCCTGCGCCCCGGCCGCCGGTCCGCCTCGGACCGCGGGGAAGCGGTCCGGCCTCGGACCGCTTCCCCGCGGAGAGGCCAACGGCCGGTGAACTGCGGCCGCAGGACGTCGGCCATGGCATCACGGTGCGGGCAGCAGCCTCCGGGGGAAGTCGGCCCGCTGAACAGAGGAACGACTCATGGGGAAAGTGAGCACTCCAGCACGATGGGATCCGCTTGGGGTCTCACACGGCGTATTCAACATCGTCGGCGGACTGTGGCCGTTGGTGCACCTGCGCAGCTTCGAGTGGGTCTTCGGACCGAAGACCGATGTCTTCCTGCAGAGGACGACCGGTGGCTTGCTGGTCTCCGCAGGGGCGGCGCAGCTCGCCAGTGCAGCGGGGCCGCAGGGACGGGCCCATGCCCGCCGCATCGGCCTGGGAACGTCTGTGACCTTGCTGGTGATCGACCTCATCTATGTGCCCAAGGGGCGGATCCGGCCCACATACCTCCTCGACGCCGCGATGGAGACCGGTTGGATCGCGTCCTGGGCGCGCTCGGGCCAGGGGGGATCCGCGGAACGTAGATGCTGCAGACGCTGAAGCATCCGTTGCGGTCAGTCTTCATTCCGCTTTCTGGCCCGATCGCGTGGGGGACCCGGCATTGCATCCGCGCGGATTGACGTGCGCGGCGGCGTGATGCCGGCCGCTGCTTCGTCGTGGCTGCGTTCTCGAGCCTTGTGCAGAGCTCAGTTTGGGGATCACGCCGCTCCGGCTGCCCCCGCACGTGCGGCTCAGAGGGCACCCGCGTGAACACGTCCTTCGCGTCGATGCTGCGCCGGATGTGTGTGAACTCGTAGCGTTCCTCCGCACGGGCGTGTTCCTGGACGTCCGTGCGCAGCGCCTGCAGCCGGGGCAGGAACTCGGGGTCGTCGGTGTCCATGCCGTCCAGCTCGGAGAGGGTCTCCTTGGCCGCGCGTTCCTCGGCGAGGCGGTCATCGACGACCTGCTCCCCACCTGCCAGAGCGCGCCGGGCAAAGGGGGGACGACTTCCTCCTCCGCGGTCTCGTGGACGGCCAGCAACCGCACCAGGCGACGGAAGGCGTCCCGCGCCGGTCGACGCCGCACGAGGAGTGCCGCCTGATCCGACGGGGCACAGTCGCGAGGTTGAGTCACAGGCGTCAGCTGTCTCAATCCGCGGCGGCGGCCGTCGGGTTCGTCGAGTCGGCAGTGCGGCGGTATTCGGCGTTGAGGCGTTGGGCTTCTTCGAGCTGGTCTTCCAGGATCACGATGCGGCAGGCGGCCTCGATGGGAGTGCCGTGGTCGACGAGTTGCCGGGCGCGTGCGGCGATGCGCAGCTGGTAGCGGGAGTAGCGGCGGTGTCCGCCGGCGGAGCGCAGCGGGGTGATGAGGCGGTGTTCGCCGATGGCGCGGAGAAAGCTCTGGGTGGTGCCGAGCAGTTCGGCGGCCCGGCCCATGGTGTAGGCGGGAAAGTCGTCGTCGTCGAGACGGCCGAAGGTGTCGTCTGCTGTCATTGCACCTCTCTGATGGAACGTGTGGAGGGGCCCTGGCGCCATTGGCGCCAGGGCCCCGAAGGAACAACTACACCATCTGCCGGCCCTGGTACTGCGCCGGCCTTCTGTTTCCGCTGACCCGACCAGGCTGCTGCCGGGGGCGCGGGGATCGCGGTTGCTTGACCGGAGACCACCTCACTATCGATGTCCTGCGGTACCCGGGCTCAACACTCCGCCCGGGCGATCCTGATGGCGCTCGGCCCCTCCGTTCCTCCCTCTTGATCAACACCTGCCAACTGCGTACTGCCGGTACTGCGCACTGCTCTGTACTGCTGGTGATGCGAACTGCTGGTGACCTGACCAAGCGTCACCTTTCGGCAGCCAGCCCCGTTGCCTGTCCTGCGTCTGTTCTGGCTTGGAACCCCACTGCCGAACTTCCCGGTGCGCGCGCCCGCAGCCGACGCCTTCACCGAGGTGCTGCTCACCGACTTCACTGCTGGGTTTGGCGAACTGCACTTACTGAACTGCTCCTGCGGTACTGCTCACGGCAGCCCCTGATCACTGCGGGCCACCCGGTCCGGTCGTCAGTCCCGTCACCTGTCCAGCAACAACCCTGGCTTCGGAACTCCACCACCGCACCGTCCTGCGCACTGCACCTACGGGTACTGCGGATACTGCTGCCGGCAGTTCATCTCTGCCAGGCCCTGCTGTCTTCCTTGGCTACGACGGAAACCATAACCACACCACCGCCCAATGTCTACTCCAGCCAGCATAGATTTTCTTCGGGTTCGAAGGGGAGGTAATCGACCTCGAACAAGGAGTGGGGGTGAGCGTGCGAGACGTCATCCCCGGACAGCGGGCCACGACAAGGGCACAAGCATTCCCGCAGAACCAGGCGTCAGGCGATCCGGAGAGCGGGGTGACCCGATGGACACGATGAGCATCGACATACTGCTCGCGACGACGCCGACCCGGCCTGCCGGCAGAAGCGTTTACGTTCAGAAGGCGTCACTGTGTGGCGCTTTACGTCACGCTATGAGTCGTCCCTGCCAGGCCGAGGAGCCTGGCCGGCCCGGTTCACATCAGACGGCCCGTCGGATATCCGCCGGGATCATCGGCCAGCACTATGGAGACCTTGACGCGCTTGCCCACCGTTTCACGCCGCAGCTCGAAACTGCGGCACACCGCCGTCACGATCTCCAGACCGTGCTGCCCGACCCGGCCCGATCAGCAGGACAGGCCGCCGGCAGCGCCGGATCGGTGTCCCACACAGTGCACCTCGACGGGGCGTTCCTCGGCACGGCCTACAGTCTCCACGACCTGACCGTTTCCCTGCAGCACGCAGGCCTGGAGGGCTGGGACGACCTTGACGTGGCGGCCTGGGAGCAGATCGAGTGGCGCGCAGGCGGGCCCGACATGTGGACACCCTGAACAGCGAGCGCCCGTTGCCCGACCCGGCACTCACGTCGTGCGAGCCTTGGCCTTGCCGCATGAAGAGGCAATCTGCTCTCTGTCGGGGTCGGGGCGGTCGCGTGAGGGTGGCAGGCGACAAGCGTGCGGCCCTGCCCGGCCCCCTATGGCGCTGCGCTGACAATGCGGTCCACGCCTGTTCCGGCTCGGCACCGCTAACGCGCTGATCGCATGCAGCGCGTCGCCGCAGGTCCTCACCTTATGGGCGGGGACCCGGCGAGGGAGACGCTGTGGGAGTGTGGGCGTCGCGGGCGGCGCGCCGTGCAGCGTCGTTTCCGCTCGGTCAGTCGGCGCGGGAGGCTTGTGGACGGTCGGGCAAGGACGTGGCGGGGGCGGCGGCCGACTGCTCGAGGCCATGGCGCGTGGTCATCTGTACCTCCGCTACTCTTCGCTGCGCCGCCTGCAGCGCTTCGGGGTCCTCGACCAGTGCCGGAACTCCTCACATGAGGCGGCAAGGGCCTCACCTGCCGGGCGCTCATCGGGATCGGGCTGCGGGGCACTGGGGGCAGGGCTGTCGTCCATGCCTTGATGCGGCTCACTGTCCTGCGGCGTTCCGTGTTGCGGGTTCGGTGCCGCGCCTTTGTGCTTTCAAGCACCACCAGATACCGGCGGACCGCACCGAGGACCTGCAGCAGCGCCCGGTCACCGAAGGGGCGGACGGACTTCGCCTGACGGGGCCGCGCCTGCGGCAGCAACGTGCGCCCACGATCGGGGGCCGGACCCCTGCTTCCGGCCGTCGGGGTGGCTCCTTCGCTTCGGGCCACCCTTGAAGGGTGGCCGAAGCGAAGGAGTAGTGTGCACGGGGCCTTTGTCCGCATTCTGACCGGTCGCCGGTAACAGGCGTGGCCAGAGGGAAGCACGGTCGTGGTCGGAACGTGGCCCGACCGCGCTTGGACAGGGGCATGGTCGGGGCGGACCGTGCTCGACAGGGGCCCTGCAGCACCAGTTCGCCCAAGCCTGGAGTGCAGAGGGCCGATCTCCAGGCCTACGTGTTATCCCGTGATGGCGACTGGGGCATCCCAGGCGTTGCGGTCGACAGTGATGGTGTGGCCGCCACGGGTCTCTTTGCTGTTGGCGGCGTACTGGTGGGCGCGGCTGTGGGTCGTGTACAGGTTTGGGTCCCAGGGCCAGTCGGCGGTGGTGGTGTTCTTGTTGTTCCACTGGGCGTACCAGAGGTTGCCCGGCAGGTCGGTGCGGTTGGTGGCGGTGGCGATGGCCTTGGCGCTGGAGCTCGCAAAACCGTAGAGGCCGGCGCGGTACGTCTTGGCCCGCAGGGTCTTGGTGAAGGAGCGCACGTATGTCAGGGTGGCGTCGTTGCACGCCTTGTTGGTGATGTCGTACGACTCCATGTTGAGGTAGATAGCACTGCCGGGCTTCATGCCGAGCGCAGAAGCCTTGGCGACGGCGTCGTTGGCGTTGCTCACCCCGACAGAGGCCGCCGTGGAGGCGGTGAACCTCTCCGGGTTCCTGCTGGTCTGACAGGGCGGCTGAGCTCCGACATAGAGCGGGATCAGCTTCCAGCCGGCAGCGCTGACCGACTTCACCCACGGCGCCGTGAGGTTGGGCTGGGCACAGCCGCGGTTCTTGCCGCCGATGTAGACGGCGACGGCACCGTAGGCACCGGTGTTCCAGGCCTTCATCGCGGCGAGCGAGGGCGCTGTGCAGGTGTCGAACGCCCGTCCCGTGTACGTCTTCTGCGCCGGCCAGCTCGGGGCGGCCATGGAGGTCTGCGCCGCGATGCCGGCGCCGGCGACGACTACGGCGCCTGTGGCGCCCCACGCGATGTAACGGCTTCTCTTGGACAGCCGGTGTCTGGACATTCCCCACCCCATTCGGATCGCGGCCCCGCGGCCGCATCAGTACGCCGCCGACGGAAGATGCGCGAGGCCGGTGCACGCCAGAAGTCGTGGCCGCACGGCTCGACGTCCTCCGGCGACGGCGCGATTCAGCTCCTGCAAGCGGAACGCACCGCACCTTATCCAAAAAATGACGCATGTCAGTGCGCGATCTACTGCCAGGACGACGGTGACGTGGTGCGGATGCCGTGCCGGTCGGAGCCGCGGTGTCGGGGGGCACGATGCGCCAGAGGGAGGGGAAGCGCCGGCGTTCCCGCGTCGTCTATGGAGCCGGAAATGCGACTCCGATCGGACTGAACCGCCACGCCGGAACATACTCTTCCGTATTCGTGACGTTACGTATTGTGTTCAAGATCACGCAGCTGTGGCCGCGCAGCAACTGTCCGTATAGGGGCGTTAGGTGATCTTGATGATCTTGTGTCCTTGGATACTTTGCCATTCGTTCACTGTTCTTTTGCATATGACAGACAGGGATGATTCGTGAGATCGGAAAGAGAGCTGCCTCCTCCGGATGAGAGAGGGTGGATCTGGCATGAGAAAAGCCCTAGTTTGCGATGGATCGCGGCTGGCCTTGCCGTGTTGATGTCGGTGTCGCTGATGCAGGGCGCAGCCGCAGCCGCTACCCCTGCCCAGACGCCGACGGTGCAGGGCAAGCCGAAGGGGACTTCGGCAGCGGTGGACGTCGCGTCAGCCAAGGCGGCGGCCCGCTTGTCAGGGCACCGCGTGGAGGCGCTCAGCGAGCGCACAGAGACTTCGACGACGTGGGTGAATAAGGACGGCAGCCTGACGACGGAGCTGTCGGCGGGGCCGGTACGGTTCGAGCGCGACGGCGCGTGGGTGAATGTCGACGTCGACCTGCGCGCGGTGCCGGGCGGCGTCGAGCCGGTTGCGCACCCGGGCGGGCTGCGGCTGGCGGGGCGGACGGGGACCCCTGCGAGGTCGCTGGCGGCGGCGCGGCAGTCGAAGCCGGTCGACCTGGTGACCCTGGGCGAGGGCGACCAGCAGATCCAGCTGCAGTGGAAGGGCGGTCTGCCCGAGCCGAAGCTGGACGGCACGCGCGCGGAGTACGTCAACGCGGTGCCTGGCGCGGACGTCGTGGTGGAGGCGACCCGCACGGGCTTCGAGCAGTTCGTGGAGATCAAGCAGCGTCCCGCCACGGACAACTATTCCTACACGCTGCCGTTGAAGGCCAAGGGCCTGAAGGTGAAGCAGCTGGCCGACGGAAGCGTGCTGTTCACCGACCGCAAGAACCGCAAACAGGCTGTCATGCCCGCGCCAGTGATGTGGGACGCGACCGTCGACGAGACGTCGGGTGAGCACACGCGCCGGGTGCCGGTCGCGATGAAGGTCGTCAAGAAGGGCTCCGGGGTCGATCTGGTCATCACGCCGGACGCCGAGTTCCTCTCGGACCCCAAGACCAAGTTCCCGGTCACGGTCGACCCGTCGACGTCGGCGCTGAGCAACGTCTTCGATACGTACGTGCAGCAGGGCGAGACGGTTGACCTGTCCACGGATACCGAACTGGACTGGGGCAACCCGGGCACGACCAACGGTGACGGCACGCCGCGAACGGCGCAGTCGTTCATCTCGTGGAACTCCACGCCTCTCCAGGACGCGCTGGTGACCAGCGCGAAGCTGAGCCTGTGGAACTTCCACTCGGGCAACCCCGACTGCAAGGCCTACCCGTGGGAGGTGTGGGCCTCCGGCGCCGCGTCCACCTCCAGCCGCTGGACCAACCGTCCGACGATGACGGTGAAGAAGGCGACCTCCAGCGAGACCCGCGGCAACGCCGGCTGCGCCGCCCAGCCTGACGGCTGGATCAACGCGGACGTGACGACGCTGGTGCAGGAGTGGGCGTCGGCGAAGGCCACACGCGGGCACATGGGCCTGCGGGCGACGAGCGAGTCGCTGACGACGCAGTGGAAGCGGGTCAACTCCGCCAACGCGGCGTCCAACCCGCCCAAGCTGGTCGTGAACTACAACTTCCGGCCGAAGACGGGGACCAAGCAGGAGGCCGGTCCGCCGTTCTTCTCCTACAGCGGCTCCTACATGGTGAACACCACCACGCCGACTCTGCGCGACACGTTCGTCGATGCTGATGGCGACAAGGTCAACGGCACTTTCCAGATCTTCGACAACGCCACCAACACGCAGGTCGGCGACGTCATCGTCTCCAAGTACGTGGCCAGCGGCTCCGCGGCGTCGGTCACCGTTCCGGCAGGTGTGCTGACGAGCGGCAAGACCTACAAGTTCCGCACCAGCCCCTACGACGGGACGCACTACAACAACGGCTGGTCGGCGTGGAAGACCTTCACCGTCGACACCGCCGCGCCCTCCTCCCCCGCCTCCATCACCTCCACCGACTACCCCACCGGGCAGTGGGTAAAGGGCGCAGGCCAGGCGGGCACCTTCACCGTCACCCCACCGGCCTCGGACCACAACTGGCTGGAGTGGTCGCTGGACGGAGTGGCCTGGACCAAGGTCGCCACCGGCGGTGCGAGCACGGCCAGGAGCATCAGCCTCACGCCGCCGAAGGACGGCACGCACACCCTGCAGGTCCGCTCGGTGGACAAGGCCGACAACAAGTCGGAGCCCAGGGAGTACATCTTCCACGCCGGCCCAGGCGGCTTTCTTCAGCCGCTCGAAGGCGAGCGCACCGCGCGCCGCCTTCCGCTGGCGGTAGAGGCCGAGGCAGGCAAGTTCGACCAGGTGTCGTTCTCGTGGCGGCGTTCGGAGGCCGATGCCTGGGCCAGGATCCCCGCCGCTGACGTCACCTCTGGCGGCGAAGTCCTGGGCGCGTGGCCCGTGCCCCTGGTGAGCGGCAAGAACGCGCCGCTGGTGTGGAACGCCACCAGCACCGTCGACCCGGACGGCACGGTGCAGATCAAGGCTGACTTCACCGGACCCGATGACGCCTCACGCAGCACCGACCCCCTGACCGTTGTCATCGACAGCAATGCGGACGCCGCGGCAACGACGGAAGTCGGGCCCGGCTCCCTGAACCTGCTGACCGGCGACTACACGCTTTCCGGCGAGGACGCCTCCTTCTTCGGCATGAGCGTGACGCGCAGCATCTCCTCGCGCACGCCGGGCGAGGGCGCCAAACAGGAGGGCCAGGCCGCGATCTTCGGCGCCGAATGGGTGTCCGGCACGGTAGCCGAGACGTCCCAGTCCGACTACACCTACCTTGAGAAGGTCTCGGACACGGCCCTGCGCGTGGTCACACAGGACCAGGACAAGCTGAGCTTCACCGCGAACGCTGCGAAGACCGGTTGGATTCCGGAACCGGGAGCCGAAGCCCTCACTCTCAAGGGCAGCTTCTCCGGGTCGTTCTCGCTGACCGACACCAGCGGCACCGTGACCACCTTCGCCAAGCCGACCGCGATTGCGACGACATGGCAGGTGACGAGCTCCCTTCTCGGCGGCCTGAGCAACACCGCCACGACGGTCTCCTCCGAAACCGTCGTAGTCGACGGCAAGACCCTTGCCCGCCCCAAGCGCATCATCGCCCCCACCTCAGCCGCCACCGCAGCCGCATGCGAGGCGAACCCGGCCACCAAGGGCTGCCGCGTCCTGGAATTCGTCTATGCGACGTCGACCACGGCCACCGGCACGCAAAACGATGCGGACTTCGGTGACTTCACCGGCCAGGTGAAGCAGATCAGGTTGTGGGCCACCGCGCCCGGGGCATCCGCCGCGACCGCGACCGCCGTCACGTCCTACCGCTATGACTCCGAGGGACGGCTGCGCCAGACCTGGGACCCCCGCATCGGCCAGCAGGCAGAGACGCAGTACGCCTATCACGAAGGCCGGATCACCTGGCTCGACCCGGCCGGGCAGCTGCCGTACACGTTCACCTACGGCAACGCCGCCAGCGGCTCGGCCCCCGGCAGCGGCATGCTGCTCAACGTCTCCCAGCCGCGTCTGAAGCAGGGCACCGCCGACCAGACTGACGGCAACGCCGTCTCCACCGTGGTCTATGGGGTCGCGCTCAGCGGCGCCAAGGCACCGAACGCCATGAACGCCGCAGCCATCGGCGCGTGGGGGCAGAGCGACGCCCCCACGGACGCCACCGCAGTTTTCCCGCCGGACTCCCTGCCGGCCTCGAACTCGGGCACCGACCTGGACAACAGCGACTATCAGCGGGCGACCGTCCACTACCTCAATGCCTCCGGCAGGCAGGTGAACACTGCCGAGCCCGGCGGGCACATTGCCACCGTCGAATACAACCACCTCGGCAGTGTGGTCCGTGAACTGGCCGCAGGTAACCGGGAGCTCGCACTCGGTGCAACGGCCGCGCACCGGGAGACACTTACCGACCTGGGCATCATCGCCCTGCCCTCGGCCGAGCGGGCACACCTGCTGTCCTCCACGCAGCTCTACGACGAGTCCGGCGCGCGCCTCGAGGAGACGCTCGGCCCGATTCACCGCGTCGACCTGACAGGGGACCTCAAGGACGGCACCACCGTTCTGGCCGAAGCCGGCTCCTCGGTTCCGGGACGCTCCTGGACGGTCCACGAGTACGACGAGGGCCGCCCGACCGACGGCACAGCCGTCGCGAAGAACCAGGTCACCATGACCATCACCGGAACCCGGGTCCGCGACTACTACTCGATCATGGGAGACAAGCGGGTCACCGAAACCCAGTACGACTGGGCCAAGGGCCTGCCCACCCTCGTCATCGAGGACTCGGGAGGCCTGAACCTCACCACCACCACTGTCCACAATGCGGAGGGACGGATAACGGACATCGTTCCCCCCGGCGGGACGGGTGAGGACGCGGCGTCCAGGGTCACCGCCTACTGGAAGGCGACTGGTACCGGGTGGTGCGAAGGCCGCCCCGAGTGGGCCGGCCTGGAGTGCTGGTCCGGCCCCGCGGGCACCATCACGGGTGGCGGCAGCAACCCGAGTGAAGTACTCGGTGCGACCACCGAGTACAACTACTGGGGCGACGTCGCCAAGCGGACAGAGGACGCCAACGGCGTCACCCGCACCACCGTCGTCGACTACGACGACGCCGGGCGACCCACCACGACCACGATCACGGGCGACCTGGGAACGCCGGTACCCGTTTCCACCGTCACCTACGACCCGGAATCCGGCCAGGCGATCAGGACCAGCTCGCCCACCGGCGGCACGGTCACCAAGGCCTACGACGCCCTCGGCCGGGAGATCTCGTACACCGACGCCGACGGCGGTACCACCACCACCGAGTACGACCAGCTCAACCGGGTCGTCAAGGAGACCGACAGCGTCCCGTCCACGGTGACGTACTCCTACGACACCACCATCGACCCGCGGGGCCTGCCGACCAAGATCAGCGACTCGGTCGCCGGTGACTTCCACGTGAAGTTCGACGCCGACGGAGCCGTCACCACAGAGCAGCTGCCCGGCGGCTACACCCTGAACGTCGCAACAGATCCCTCCGGAGCGGTTACGAGCCGCGCCTACACCCGCGACAGCGACGGCATCTCCGTCTACACCGACACCGTCGCCCGGTCCGCCCACGGCCAGGTGCTGCGCCACGCCGGATGGTCCGAGCAGACCTACCGCTACGACGCGGCCGGACGGCTCTCCACGGTCGACGACACCATCGGCAACGTCTGCACCCGGCGTTCCTACACCTTCGACAAGCGGGCGAACCGCACCTCACTGACGACCGCCACCGCCGCGCCCGGTGCAGCATGCCCGACCACGGGAGGAACGACCAAGACCCATACCTACGACAGCAGCGACCGCATCACGGATGCCGGCTACGCCTACGACGCCCTGGGCCGGACCACCGCGGCACCTGGCAACGGCACCATCGGCTACTACACCAACGATCTCGTCAGACAGCAGGTGTCGGGCAACAAGCGCCAGACCTGGTCCCTCGACGCGCTGCACCGCTTCCGCGGCTGGACACTCGAGACCTCGGCCGACGGCAGTACCTGGACGCGCACCGCGTCAAAGCTCAACCACTACGACAGCGACGGCGACAACCCCCGCTGGATAGTGGAGGACACCACCACAGGCCTGCTGACGAGAAACATCCGTTCCGCGAGCGGCGACTTGGCCGCAACCAGCACCAAGACAGGCGACACCGTCCTGCAGCTGACCTCCGTCCACGGAGACGTCGCGCTCCAGCTTCCGCTCGACACATCCAAGGCGCCTGTCGCGTTCGACAGCGACGAATACGGCCGCAGCAGGGCGGGACAGGAATCCACCCGATACGGCTGGCTGGGCAACCACCAGCGTTCGTCCGAGACGGTCAGCTCCCTGATGCTCATGGGTGTCCGCCTCTACAATCCGGACACCGGCCGCTTCCTGTCCGTCGACCCGGTCTACGGCGGCAACGAGAACGCCTACGAGTACTGCGGCGGTGACCCCGTCGCCTGCACCGACACCACCGGAAAACTGCGGGTGCGCTGGTGGAAGCCGTGGTGGTCGCCCAAGTACTTCATCAGGCTGGACCTGAACCGCTCGGAGACCCGTTGGGTCGCGTTCGGCACAGGCAGCGCCGCCGGTTTCCTCAGCTGGGCCAAGGACATCAAGTGGATCCCGAAGAACTGGAAGCACGCGATCACCGCCGTGCGCGGGTACCTCTGGTACTTCACCGTGGTAGCCGGATACGCCGTAGCTCGTAAGAAGTGCACTTCGGTGATCTCCGGTGCCCTCAGACTGGGAGGCAACGTATTCATTCCCATTCCGCCCACGATCTGGACGCGCCGATGCTGAACGAACGCCCCACCGACACGACCAAGCGCCGCTTCGCGCTGAGCCTGGAGATAGCTGCCGCCACGACGCTGGGGGCTCTCGCCATCGCCCTCGGCGTCCAGCAGGAGACCGCGCTCGCCGTGGTCATGGCTGTGGGCTGCGCTTCCTTCACAGTGGACGCGCTGCGACGTGTCCGTAGGACCGACAGAACCTGACACCCGCTCCGACATGTCGCCCAACTGCACTGGGTGAGCGGCCCCGTACACGTCAATGCTGAGGAAGGCGTTGGCTGACCTGGGCCCTCCGGTGGTCCCGCCGCTCCATTGCGGCGGGACCATCTGCGGCAGCGCAGCAGCCGTGGCCATCTGTCCATCTGCCGATGCTGATCCTGCACCGATGCCGGGAGGGCCGCGAAGCCCCCGCGCACTTATCGCCTCGCGCGCGAGCGTCCTGCGGGAAGACGTCAATTAGCAGGCGCGACAGCTACGCCACAGTCGTTCAGCGGCGAAGGCTCCTACCGGCTGACCGGTTTGAGCGAGATCGGACAGAACATCGGCCGGGATGACCGTCACAACGAGGAAACCGCCACCCGTGAACGAGCACAACACCGAGGAACGGTACGAAGAGTCCTTGTCCTTCCAGGACTGGCTGCGCCACCTGTACGACGTGCTGGACTTCCCCGCCCCCGCGGCCCCGCCCGCATGGGTGCGGCAGGTGTTCGAGACGAACGGTGGTCTTCCGGCGGACGCGTTCGCGCAGATGGCCTTCTCACGGAGACTGGAGAACATCAAGGAGGCCTTCGCCCGCGTTGCCGGGACGGCCCGCGCCCGGACCGGCATCGAGGTCCCGCTCGACTTCGAGATCGAGGAACCGTCGGACGAGTTCCCGGTCGGCCTCGCATCCTTCGCGGGCTCGGCCATCTGGGCCGCCGAGCCGCCGAAGGTCCATGTCGATGTCGCCGAGGCCGTCCAGACCTACCTCGCGGACCGCCACCGGAGGCGAACAGGCGTGTAGCGCGCACGCACAGCGGTGGCCCTCGCCGGTCGGCGGGTCGACGACCACGACCGGGGGCGTCATGCCCCAGCCTGCCAGCGTGTCGAGCATGGTGCTCCCCGGGCGGCCGCCCGGGCCGGAGGCCGGACGGCGCCGGGAGACTGAGAAAAGATCTTCCGGGCGGTGTAGAGAACGTGTCATCGGCTCCGACGTTCGCTGTGGGTGTGCATCTCAGTCCCGCACCCGCGGGATCAAACAGGAGTAGACCAACATGACCACTGCTGCTTTCGACTACGTCATCACCCGCACCCTGGAGGCGCCGGTCGAGCAGGTCTGGGCCGCCTGGACCCGCGCCGACCAGTACGGACGGTGGGCCAGCGCCGAGGAGGTCGTCCTCGATGTCCGGCCCGGCGGCGCCTGGAGCTCCGTCATGGTCATCCCCGGCGGCACCCGTGTCCCGCTGTCCGGCCGCTAGACCGAGGTCGAGGCCAACAAGCGACTGGTGATCGGCATGAGCATTCCGGGCCGCGAGGACCTCGCCCTGATGACCGTCGACCTGGCCGCCGACGGCGACCACACTCGGACCACCCTGTCCCAGACCTTCGAGAGCGCCGAGGACCGCGACCAGTCCGAGTTCGGCAGCAACATGCTCCTAGACGGCCTCACCACCTTCCTGGCGGCAGCCTGAGCTTTCCGCAGGCCGGCCGCCGTCCGGCTCGCACCAGGGCGGACCGACCGGTGCGACGACATCACACGTAACCCATAGGTTACGCTTTTCCCGTGGACGAACTGACCGACGTGGCCGCTGCCGTCGCCGATCCGGTGCGCCGGGAGATCCTGGCCATGTTGCGGCACACCCCGCTCGCGGCGGGCGAGATCGCTGCCCGGTTCTCCATCAGCCGGCCGGCGGTGAGCCGTCACCTGCGGATACTGCGGGAAAGCGGACTGGTGCGCGACGAGCAGCACGGGCGCCACCGGCGCTACACGCTCGTCCGCTTCCCGCTCGGCCGGCTCACCGAGTGGCTCCTCCAGTTCGATGTCCGTCAGGCCCCGGACTGGTCCCGCCAACTCGCGGCACTGGACACCGAGGTCCACCGCGCGCGCCGGGAACGCGGCCGGTCCGAGCCCGCCGGCACCCCGAGCACAGCACGACAGAAGGACACAGCATGACTCTCGAACCCTCCGGGCAGCTCGTCCCCACCGCGACAGGCCATGACCTGATCCTCACCCGCACCTACCGCGCCTCCGCCGACGACGTGTGGGCGAGCGTCACCGAGCCGGAACGCACCGCGCGCTGGTTCGGCCCCTGGCGCGGCGAGGGGGCTGCCGGCCGCACCATCGAAGTACAGATGGTGTTCGAAGAGTCGGACGACTGGATCCCGGTCCGTGTCGACGCCTGCGAAGCACCACGCCGGCTCGCGGTCTCGACGCAGGACGAATCCGGCTCATGGTCACTGGAACTGCTGGTGACCGAGAGCGACGGCGTCACGGAACTCCGGCTGATCCACCACCTCACCTCCACGGAACACCTCGGTGAGACAGGACCGGGCTGGGAGTACTACCTGGACATGCTCACCGCGGCCCGCACAGATGGGCCCCGCCCCGACTTCGCGGACTACTACCCCGCACAGAAGGCGTATTTCGAGTCACTGGGCTGACCCTTCCCGCCCATCGGCATGTCGCGGCGCGACGGCGAGCGGGGCGGCGCACTGACGTCCGCATGACGTGACTGGCGAGGAGTTCCCTGCCAACGGTCACCTTGCCCGGTGCCATGCTCGCCCGTCAGCAGCGGGGGTTCGGGGGGCGGGCCGGTTCCACGGCGCGTCCGACCGCGGAGCGCCAGGGGACGGAGGAACCCGTCAGGGTGAGCCCGGCGGAGGGCATGACCGCCCGTACCGGCTCGCGCAGCGGCCTCAGTACTGACCTCGATGCCGGGCATCGGCGTCAGGACCGGAGCACGCATCCTGATCGAGGTCGTCGACGGCAGCACCTTCCCAACCGCCGGCCACCTCGCCGCCCCACGCAGGTCTCGCACGGCGACCCGGAGCTCAGGCTCCTCGACTCGAACTCCTCGCTTCCGCTCGGCCGCACCTCTCGCACGCGGAAGGAACGATCTTCATCGGGCGGCCGTCGGCCGCACCCCGCAGGAACGCCGCGACCGCAGCGGGGACACCTCGCCAACTTGATCATCAGCATGCACGGACACATCGTTCCAGACGCCCCGAACCAACACCCGACCAACTTCACCACACACTCAGGGACCCGACCAGGGCAGAGATGACGGCGCACACGGAGCGCGTCATGGAGGCGAAGTCCGTCCCGCGCGAACTGGCACACCGCGTCATTCCGAAGAAATGCGAAACTCGAATTCGGGGCGGTCCCACACCACGGCGGGCGGATTCGCGAGCGCGGTCCCGATCCGCACTGCACCGACGCGGTGGTAGAAGTCCTCGGCGGGAATATGCGACACGACCATGACACGGTGGAGCCCGGCGGCACGGGCCTCGGACTGCATGTGCGCGACCAGCAGTCGACCAATACCCCGTCCTTGCGCTTCGTCGGCGACGAACAGCAGATCGAGCTCCGGTGGAGCGAGGACGAGTGAGTAGAACCCGAGGACCCGACCTCCAGGCTCGTCGGCGCCGACGGCGACGAAGGCGCGGTGGGCCTCGATGTAGTCAGGACCGACCCGGTAGCCCGCGACTGCGGTTGCGTACTTACCCTCGTAGGCGCCCGAGCTACGCACGAGCCGCGTGAGCCGTTTGGCATCCCGCGCGACGGCCCTCCGTATCGTGATCGCCTGACTGATCGGCGAATTGCGTGAGCTCATCGGGAGAGTATTTCGCACGGGGGAGTGCCTTCATGCGGCGGGTCGGCTGCTTGGGCAGGCGTTCCTGCACCGCCCCCAGGCCGCTGGTTCGAAGCCTGCCTCAGTCACCGCGTCTCTCGGCACCTGCCAGAGCAAGCTCCGGCAGTGGCGCGGCCTGTCCGTCCGCTATGACGAGACCGCCACCATCTACCTCGCCGGACTGCACCGGGCCGCCATCTTCATCTGGTCAGCGAGATGATCCGAAAGAGGCGTTGCGCGATGCGCGGTCACAGCGACTTCCTCAGTCGTCGAACCACACGACGAGGCGCACGTTGTCGTCACCGTGCTGTTCTGCGAGTGCCTCCATGGCTTTCCAGGCGGCTTGCCACTCGCCGGTTTCGGTGACGGCGTCTCTGCGGCGGATGGTGACCGATCTGTAGAGCGTTTCCCCGACGAGCCACTCACTTCCTTCGGGCCACTCCCGAACTTCGCCTTTCTCCAGACCGACGACCTTGGCGAATGCAGGACTCCAGGCGGACTTGCCTGTCATCCTGAGCCCGTTCGGAGTCCGGCGGTACTCGTGAAGCCGGCTGTCAGGCTTCTCTGCAGGCTCGTCCCAGTCGACCGCCTTCAGCTCGGCCCACGTGATCCACGTGGTGCCGTGAAAGCCATCCTCGCCGTACCACTCGGACAACTGCGCGAACCGCGCACTCGCGGCAGCCGAGGCGTCGGCGGGCAGACCCCGGCACGCAGCCAGGGGGCGGAAGTTGGCGTAGTTGCGGACCCCGAAGAGGCAGCCGAACGCGTCATAGTTGCGGATGTCGTTCAGGGAGTCGAGGTCGTGCGCGGTGTACCAGGCTGCCTCCCGACCATCCTGCGACGCTCGATACTCGAGAAAGCCGCTCATGTCTGTACCCATGCGGAACATTCTGCCGATCCTGTCAACACGTTTCACCTGCCATTGATCGATGCCCTGCGCAGACGATGCCGTACTTGCCCACCCCACCGCCTGAAGTTGTCGCGGGCTACCTCCTCACTCCCCCACCAGCCGTGTTGCACGGGCCGACCACCGGCCGCGAGCAGCGGGTGGTAGCAGCCGGGACTGTTCAGGCGAGGCGGATCCCTCTCCATCGCCCCGGTTTGCGCACGATCGCCGCCTTCGCTTCCAGCTCGGCCAGCCGGCAGTGGACCGACGCCCTGCTCCGTATGCCGACGGCCTCCCCGAGTCTGCTGGATCGTCGACGCCTGGCCGTGATCGGCGATGTGCTGGCGGATGCGGCACAGGAGGCGCTCCTGGTTGTCGGTGAGGTAATCGACGCGCCGACCCCGCTTCTGCGCTGCCCCACCGCCTCGCGCACCTCAAGGCCCAGACGGAACAGGGCCGCCAGCTGACCAAGAGAGCCCGATCCAGAACAGAGCGGTGCAACGATGCCCTGCATGAGCAACGTCACGGACGACACAAGAGATTTGCTGGCTGTCTACGACAAACAACTGCGCGGAGTCTTCCCGAACCCATCGGCCGGAGTCAGCTGGGAGCAAGACGGGCCGCTGCTGCGGGTCGTGGGCCGTACCCAGGGCCTCATCACTGGACCACGTGATGTCGGAGTACGTGGATCCGACCTGCAACACATGATCAATCGGCAGCGTGACTACTTCGCGGAACGTGAAATGGCCGTCGAGTGGCGCACTCACCATCACGACGAACCCGAAGAGCTCCCTGCTTACCTTCAAGCGGCCGGCTTCGCGTCCGAGGAAGCAAAGACAGTACTCATCGGCCATACCGCTGAGATCGCGGCAGAGACCGCACTCCCCAACGGAGTCACACTACGCCGTGTCACTGCGGACGCCGACATGCACCGAATCGCCGCGATGGAAGCAACCGTCTGGGGGGACGGCTGGGAGTGGCTCGGCGACCACCTGATCGCACGCATCGCCGCAGCCCCGGCAGACACCGCCGTCCTGGTCGCTGAAGCCGGCTGCGAAGTCGTCTGTGCCGCATGGCTCGTCATCAAGCCAGGCTCTGACTTCGCCGGACTCCGGGGCGGCACGACGCTGCCCGAGTGGCGCGGCCGCGGAGTCTACCGAGCACTCGTCGCTGCGCGAGCCAAGATCGCCGCGGCCCGCGGCCTCACCTACCTGCACGTCGATGCCTCCGACGACAGCGCCCCGATCCTGCGACGTCTCGGCTTCCATGCCGTGACGAGCACTACGTCATACGTGTGGACACCGACACGAACTGACAACTGAGCACGCCCTGCCGATACAAACTATGACCCGGCCCCGTTCCTCCAGTACGACCCACAGCCACTCTGGGTGTAGCGCGCAGGGGCGGCCGTACGAGGGTCTACCGCATGCGGGCACGCGGGTCCGGTCGTACGGTTTTGGTATGTGTGCTGTCCCGGACAACGGCGACATACGGCCGCACAGCTCCCTCCCAAGCGCATCCCGCCAGGTCCGACGGCCGGGCGAAAACGGTCCGCCTGTGGGATTCAGCCGTAACGGCGGTGTACGAGGGAGCTCTGCTTCTTCTCGGCCCCCGGCGGGGAGAGGCCGCGTCACACTGGTGCGCTCGGGCGGCACGCTCGTCAGCGACGCCGTTCGCAGTGCCCGGCCCGAGCGGGCCTGAAGTGGCCGACGACGTAGCTGAGCGGGTCGGTGTGGTGCGGGCCCTCGGGCCGCTGGCCGGAGCCGCGCTCCCAGTAGGCGATGACGAGCCAGGGGGCGCCGTCGTCGGGAGCCGTCCAGCGGAGCTCTCCGTCGGTCACGGCATGGGTGATGTCGGTGACCGTGGTCCGGTCGAGCAGGACGGGACGGGCGGCGACGTCGGTGATCCGGATCGCCTGGACCAGCATCAGTTGCTGCTGCGTGACGCCACGCTCGGCCCGACGACGTCCTCCAACTGGTACGGCGGCGAGGACTACGACGCGCGGCGGGAGGTCCCCGGCTGGGACGAACCGGGCCGCGACCGCTCGTCCTGGGCGCCGGCCGTCGCCCCCGGGCGCCCCGGCGGCGGCGAGGAGCCGGCCGCGCTCAGCGCCCGCGAGACCGAGCCGGTCCGGGTGATGGAGACCCTGAAGGGCACCGAGGTGCCGGGCGCCGACGGCAGCCGCGTCTTCGACCTCGGACGCAACATCGCGGGCTGACCGGAGATCACCGTCACCGTAACCGCGGGCACCGCGGTGCGGATCTACCCGGCGGAGAGCCTGAAGGACGGACACGCCTTCCAGTCGATCAGCAACGTCGGTGCGCCCCTGTGGGACACCTACACCACCAAGGGCGGGGGCCGCGCCGAGACCTGGCACCCCCGCTTCAGCTACCACGGCTTCCGCTACCTGGAGCTGACGGGCCTGCCCGCGGGGGCGACGGTCTCCGTACGCGGCAAGGTGTTGCACACCCACAACACCAGCGCCGGGAGCTTCACCAGCTCCAACGAGCTGATCAACGGCACCCACGGGCTGATCCGCCGCGCCCTCCAGGGCAACATGATGACGATCCTCACCGACTGCCCCAGCCGCGAGAAGCTCGGCTGGCTGGAGCAGAACCAGCTCGTCTTCCCGACCCTCGCCGCCAACTACGACATGCGCGCCTATCTGAGGAAGATCGTGCGTGACATGGCCGACGCGCAGACCACCGAGGGACTGATCCCGAGCACCGTCCCCGACTACGTCGAACTCGCCGGTGGCTACCGCAACGACGCCAACTGGGGCGGCGCCTTCGTCCTCGTGCCCTGGCAGCTCTACACCACCTACGGCGACGAGGAGACGCCGCGCACCTACTACCCGCGGATGAAGCAGTACGTGACGTTCCTGGAGCAGAAGGTCGGCTACTGGCGCGTCGTCGACGGCCTCAGCCGTATCGCGCGCGTACTCGGTGAGGACGACGACGCCGCGCTCTACCGGGAGAAGGCGGACACGAGCGCCAAAGCGCTGTCGGACAAGTACTACGACCCGGCCACCGGAACCTTCGGCGGCGGAGGCCACGGCGCCGAGGCGCTCGCCCTCGACATGGGCGCCGTGCCTGAGGGTGAACGAGCCCGGCTCCTGGACCACTTCACGCGGTCGGTCGTCGCGGCGGACCACCATCTGATCCTGAGTGAGATCTCGCTGCCCACAGCGATCCGCGTGCTGTCCGAGTCGGGTCGCGACGACATCGTCTACGGGATCGCGACCTGGACGACCAGCCCCAGCTACGGCCACCAGGTCCTGGCCGGCAACACCACGCTGGGCGAGACCTAAGACGGCGGTCCCGGCCAGTCGCAGAACCACTTCATGCTCGGCGCGATCGACGCCTGGTTCACCGGCCGCCTCGCCGGGATCCAGCAGCGGCCCGGCTCCGTCGGCTACCGCGAACTGCTCATCGACCCGGCGACGGTGGGTGACCTGACGTCGGCGGCGGACTCGTACACCACCCCGTACGGAAAGGTCCGCACGAAGTGGTCGCGTGCGGGTTCCACCTTCCGCCTGGAGGCCGCCGTCCCCGCCGGGTCGACGGCGGAGATCCATGTGCCGGCCGGCTCCGGCAAGGTGCGCGCAGACGGTGATGCGCGTCTGCTGCGCAGGGAGAACGGCACGGCCGTGTACGAAGTCGGTTCCGGTACATGGACGTTCGTCTCGACGACGGTACCCAACGGAAGCTGAACCGGTCGGCGCGGGTCACACGCATCAGCACCGGGTCTCGTTCGCCGTCCTCGGGCGCCGTCCTCGGGCGCCGGACGCAGTCCGGTGACGACCTGGTCGAAAGGTCGAGGCCGACCGGCTCCTGCAGGCCGATGTCGTGGTGGTGCCGCAGCGTCGTCACGCACAGGTATGTCATGAGTGCGCAGTTCGACACGAACCAGTCGTACTCCCTGTTCGACCAGCCCATGACCATGCCGGAGCACGCCGACGCCCAGCAGTTGGGGCCGAGCTCGGTGAAGGACGTCGGGAGCGGTCCTGAACGGTCGCGGGCAGGCTGCTGAGTTTCGGCCCCGTGAGCCGGGTCGGCTCCCGGGTCGCGGACGAGCCAGCAGGCCGGGCGGCGCATGCTCGCGTACACCCGGCGGGCCTGAAGGTGCCGTGCTACTCAGTCACTTGAGGGCGAAGGCAACGGAACCGTACCGGTGGTCTCCGAAGGAGAGGAACGGTCGAAGCGGGGCATTGTCAGGCCTCCGTCACCATGGATGTCCCTGAGGATCAACACGGCAACGGCGGCCGAACCGACCAGCTCCAGAACTGACTGGAGCGTCCCGAGGGGGACTTGAAGGAGATCTCCCGAGATCACCGAGCCGCACAGCTTGAAGGCGGCGGTCGGCAGCATGAACACAGCGAGCCCCAGAGAGAACCCGGTCGCGGTGGGCCTGCGGCGCCCGACGAGTGCCAGGCCCACACCGCACAGCACGGTCAAGCACGCCCACTGCCACGGCGAGGAGACCGCCAGCACCGCCTGACCGGTGCCCTTGCCGGCGAGCAGGTCGGCGAGTGTTCCGGGGCCGACTTGAATCGCCGTCACGACATTGCGCAGGATGTAGACGACGTTCAACAGAACAAGCAGCACGGAGGACACCGCAGCGGTGACCTTCACCGGCCGGAGCCCGTCGGACAGGACCTCTTCCTGCTCCGACGCCGCCCGATGTTCCAGCTGGCGCGCCTGGAACAGGAGAACCGCCTGGGCCACAGCGACGACGACTATCACCGCACAGGTGCTCCCCGCAGCGGTCAAAGACGGCCCTTCGAGATCACCGAACCATGGGTCGGACGGTGAGTCCAGGATCCAGTACCAGACCACCGGTCCCCGGAAAAGGAGGGTGGCCGAGCATGCGACAACCAGTACGCCGCCGGCACCTCGCACCTGCATCAGGGCACCGAAGCCGGCCGCCAACTGCAGTGCCGCCAGCCCGATGTCCAGCGAAGTCGTGGCCGCCAGCCCCGAGGCAGGGCCGGTCGTCCAGATGGACCACACGTCGAGGATACCTTGATCGAAGACATCGTGGCCGAACCAGAATGCTGTATGGGTGAACAGCACCAGGCTCAATACGCCAACGGCTGCCCGTATGCGCTCGATCGATATCTCTGCACGGTCCATCACTCACCTCAGACGCGGAACTGGAAGAGCAGAACTGGCTGCTGACGGACAGTGGGCCGCAGCGGCAACACAGCGCCCACACAGTACCGGATTCAACTAGCCGCGTTGGGTGTTGCGGGGGTCAACCTGCCTGAATGCGCGTCAGGGTTCGATCGGACTGGCTACGCGTCTTCCACCTCCTCACTCAATCCGTCCCTTGCGTCGTGCACTTGGGCGACACATCGACAATTCCCGACGCCCTGGTGGCGCAGGTGTTCCGCTCGCCGCGGCGCTCCGCGTCAGGTCCTCACGCGAGGTTCACCCCTGTGGCCATTGGCATTCCCCGTTCCTTTCGTGCGGGCTGATGGGGCGTTGCGGGTGATGCATCGCAGGCGTATCGAAATCCGCATACGGCGCCGCAACGGCCCTCCCGCTCCTATGGAGGCATGAACCACGACGTGTCCCCCACCTCCCCGCCCAGCCGCACTCGCACTCGCACTCGCACTCGCACTCGCACTCGCACTCGCACTCGCACGATGCTCCTGGGTCTGGGCATCCTCGGCATGGCGAGCATCGCGGCCGTCCTGCGGCGGCCGCTCATGACGTCCGCTCCGATGTGCCTGGCCGGGCGGTAACACGGTTGCTCCAACACGTGCAACAGTGTGGTACTCATGACGCTGGTCGCGCTGCCGTTGGCCGCACCGGTGGTGTGGGCGCTGTCGCTCCGTCGGCGTGCCGTCGGCGGCACGACGGCGTGGCGGATGTCGCTCGCCGAGGTCGGCGTGGTCCACGGCACGTTTCCGTTCGGGTGGTTGACCATGATGCGAGCGGCGGGGCCGGCGTAGTTCCCGCCCGGGAACGACGGCAGCAACCTCCCAGAGTTCATCAGGAACCAGACGCTTCGGTAGATCAGCACCCACAACCGGCATCATGCCGCACGAACATCAAGTCTTGTGAGGCAACCTCTAAGAGGTCGCACAGATAGGCGTGTGGGCGCCCCCGACAGCAGAGCAGGCACAGGCCTTGGTGATCATGGAGTTGCGACGCTCTGTGATCATCGAGGAAACCTGTGCCTGTCCTGCCATCATGGCTGACCGAACCGCTGTGGGACCAATTTTCGGTGCTGCTGCCCGAGCGGCCGCGCTATCACCCGGATCACCCCCTGCGATGCCACCGTCCGCGCATCGACGACCGGATCGTGTTCGACAAGCTCCTGCATCTCCTCCGCTTCGGCTGCTCCTACGAAGCGATCGCCGACACGACCTGCTCGGCCAGCACGATCCGCAACCGGCGAGACGAGTGGATCCAACTCGGCGTCTTCGCCCGGCTCAAACAGATCGCACTGGAGTCCTATGACCGCATCGTCGGTCTGGTGCTGGACCGGATCGCCGTCGACGGCTCCATCACCGAGGCCCCCGGCGGCGGCGAGGCCACCGGACGATCCCCGGTCGACCGTGGCAAACAAGGCCTGAAACGCTCCGGCATGACCGATGGGTACGGCATCCCACTCGGCCGTGTCCTCGCCGGGGCGAACTGCCACGACTCCCCCTCTGCTGGCCCCCACCTTGGACCGCCTGGACGAGCTCGGTCCGCTGCCCGACGACATCACCGTGCACCTGGACGCCGGCTACGACTCGAACAAGACCCGCACCCTGCTCGACGAACGAGGCCTGCACGGCCGGATAGCGCACAAGGGCGAGAAGGCCCCGATCCAGGCGAGCCAGCGCTGGCACGTCGAGCGAACCCACGCCTGACGAACGCCTTTCACCGCATCGCCCGCTGCTACGAACGCCGTGCCACCGTGATCGACGCCTTCTTCGACTTCGCGGACACGATCATCACCGTCCGTAGCCTCATCCGACAGCCTGGACCACCCACCGCTGGGGACAACCGCCCGAGGCGACGCCCGTGAGCCCATTTCTCGGCCAGCCTCTTATCCCGCTTGCTTGATGCTCTCGATGATTCGGGCGAAGCCTTCCTCTCCGTGGCCTGCATCAATCTGGCGTTGGATGAGCCGCTGGACCATGGCGACCACCTCAGCGCTGACTCCCTGGTCGGAACTGGCGGCCAGGATGTGACTGAGGTTGGAGAACTCGAGACTCTGTTGTCCTTCGACGGTGTAGTCCCCGCCATCGATGACTGCGGCGAACCCCTGGAAGCCACCGGTCATGGCGGTCAGCCATGGTGCAGCCATAGCAGCGAACTCGCCCGCCGTCACGCCGGCCGGTGCAACCATGGCGGCCCCGTGCATGAATCCCGCGAACATGACGTACATGCCCGCGAGTAGGGCGAAGTCGTACAGGGACGCCAGCCCGGCATCCTCACCGAAGTAGGTACTGGTTCCCCACAGGTCGAGCAGCGGCTTGTACTGATTGAAGACATCGGCCGATCCGCTGTAGAGGATCGATGACCCGGGCTGGCCGATCATGTGCGGTACGGCCATGATGCCGCCGTCCAGATACGCGACCCTGGCATCGGCAGCCCAGGCGGCCAACTCCCGTGACTGAGCCGGTGACGTCGTGGTTACGTTGATCAAGGTTCGTTCGGCCAGCTCATCGGAGAGCGGATCAAGCACCTCGTGGACCGACGCGTGGTCCAGCAGGCATGCGATCACCAGCCGGCTGGCCCGGACCGCGTCGCCGGCCGTAGCGGCGGCCTCCGCGCCCTGCGCGACGAGGTCGTCCGCCTTCCCCGCTGAGCGGTTCCAGACTGTTGTCGCATATCCGGCCTTCACCAGGGCGCCTGCGAGAGCGTTACCCATGGCGCCCAGCCCGAGAACGCTCACCTGCACGCTGTTGTTGGTTGTCATTTTTGGGGCTCCCCGTCATGTTCGTCGTCGGTTGGATCCTCTCCGCTGCCGGTAGGGTTGACCAGTACTGACTAGTTAGTCGGGTACTCACTCGTGGGTAAGTAGGTCTTGGAGGGGCGGATGGCTACATCAGCACGACGTGGTCCCTACTTCTGCGGCATCGACGCGGCGATGGACGTAGTCGCCGGCAAGTGGAAATCGCTGATCCTCTGGGAGCTGCACAACTACCGGACCCGCCGGTTCGCCGAGCTTCGACGCGGTCTGCCGGGCGTCAGTGAGAAGATGCTGATTCAACATCTGCGGGAGATGGAAGAAGACGGGCTTGTGCATCGTGAGGTGTACCGTGAGGTGCCACCGAAGGTCGAGTACTCCCTGACAGAGCACGGCGTCTCGCTCAACGCCGCCCTGGCCCCCTTGGGAAAATGGGGCACCGAACGCATGCGGCGGATCGAGGCCGAAAAGGTCTCCGCTAACGCTGCCGCGACACCTCAGCGATAGAAGCGGATGGGCCAGATCCCAGACCGGGCTGTGGCACCAGTACCGCGAATTGGTCCCAGAGGGGATCAATCAGCCATGACCGCAGTGCAGGCACAGGTCTCCCTAGTGATCACAGAGCGTCGCAACTCCGTGATCCGCTAGTCCCGTGCCTCTTCTACTCCCGGGGTGCTCCATCGCCCCTATCTGTGCGAGCTCTTAAGCCTTGAATGGTACGGCCGATCTGGCGGCCTGCTCGATCTTCGCGCAGTAGGCTGCACGGGCTTCCTCGTCGATCTGCTTCTCGTGTTCGGCGCGCAACCCGGTCCGGCCGTCGAGGCCCTCGCGCAGGATATCGGCGTGCCCGGCATGCCGGATGGACTCGCCGAGGACATGGACCACGATGGCGAACAGGTTCGTGTCGGCATAAGGCTCCGGCCACCACGGCACGTGGCCGGGGGCATCGAGGGGAAGCTCGTCGATCGTCGCGTCCGAGTGTTCCCACGCGCGCCGGTAGAATCCGATGATCTGATCGCGGGTCTCGTCCTCGGTCGCCCACAGATCGCTGCCGTTGGAGTCCTGCCACCGGGGCAGCGGTTCCGGGGAAGGGCGGCCGAAGACCTCGCCGAAGTACCTGGCCTCGACGGTAGCCACGTGTTTGACCAGGCCGAGGAGATTGGTCCCGGTCGCTGTCAAAGGTCGGCGGGCGTCGTATTCGGACAAGCCGTCGAGTTTCCAGAGCAGCGCCTTGCGGTCCCGCCGCAGTCTCCCGTGCAGGTTGTCTTTCGCGAATTCGTCGATCATGCGGCATGAGCCTGCCATGGGCTGCTCGCGGTCTCAAGATCAAACGTACGTGGTCCGCAACG
The DNA here is from genome assembly GCF_040686175.1 of Streptomyces sp. NPDC086077. Taxonomy (NCBI): domain Bacteria; kingdom Bacillati; phylum Actinomycetota; class Actinomycetes; order Kitasatosporales; family Streptomycetaceae; genus Streptomyces; species Streptomyces sp. NPDC086077. The sequence continues at coordinate 45,886 of NZ_JBFBJT010000003.1, forward strand.
ACTGGCAGATCCGAGGCCTGGCATGGCCGCCGCCCTGACCTACTACAAGAAGCTCGCGGAACTTGCCACGTGTGACAACCTCTAAGTGACAGATCCACAGATTGGAAATCAGCATGACCCGGGGGTTGCGCGCCTACCGACACCGGAATGCAAGAACCTTGGTGGAACAGGCCGTCACGACGGCTCTCCGCAGTGGGGACGGAGAGACGGTCCGTCTGTACGTAGCCGCCTGCGCCGAACGCATGGCGCCACTGTTTGTGGGGCTGCGGGTGGGCGGAGCAGGCCGGGAAGGCGACGTGGATTTCTACGTGGAGTCCGTACGCGACCTCTGGCATGCCGACCGCCCCCTCTCAGACGCCGCGGAGCGCGTACGTGTGCTGGAGCGGTTCCCCGAGCTGCAGCCGACGGATGACGCGGTCGTCACCGACGTCGTCGGCATCAACACCTTCTTCGCCGCCTTGGTCCTGCGCTATGCCCTGCTGGCCAACCGCTCCGGGAGCGCTGCTGAGGCGGTGTCCTGTGGCCATGTGGCGCTCACGGCGATGGGGATGCTGGACCAGCATATGGGCGGCGCCGCCTACCTTGCGCAGGAGCACGGGCTCCAGTCCCTCTCGGTGTCCGGTGACGCCGCAGGGCTATGGGAAGCAAGCACCGAGGCCGGGCGGGAACGGTTCCGCGCCGTACTCGGCCGTGCGCCGGCAGCTTGGGCCGCGGGCACAACTCCTTGACGTCAACGCCGCCTATGCTCCCGCGGTATACGTGGTGAGCCATGTACTTGACCACACGGGCCAGGTGGCGTCCAGCGCCAGCGGCTGCCCGAAACGTCGGCGTGCCCCACCCAGGGGGGAGGGTGGGGAGCGAAGAGCAGGTCTTGATCGCCTGTGGATAGGTTCGGGCCATGACTGGTGACTGGCGGATGAACCGCATCGGAGCTGCTCTGCGGGGCGAGAACCCAACCGTGCTGCGGCGGCTTACGGCGGGATTTGCGGTGATCGGCGAGGTTCAGTTCCTGCAGGGCAACGCTCCTGCGGTCGGGCCGGAGAGTGCGAGGACTACGTGAGGGTTTCACCCAGCCAGTTGCTCTCCAGGAGCGCTTTGGGAAGGTACTCGGACTCGACCGTGATGGCCATGCCCGCGTCGTGCGCGAAGCAGGCAATGGCGAGGGGACCGAGAGCGACAAGGCCCGAGGCCTGGAACGCACGGCTCTCCTCGGCCCAATACTCCCTGTGCCACTGGAGGGCGTTGGCGAGTGCCCGGTTGAAGCCTGCGTTGTCCTCGCGGATGAAGCGGTGGAACAGCTCCATGGGCGGGTAAAGCAGCTTGACCGCAGTCTCTGGATCGGTAGCCACTGACGGGTCCGTGCCAGCGACCGCCGCCACAAGCTTCGATCCAAGGTCGGGGCCACCACGCCAGAAGGTCTGGAGGGCATCGATCCAGGCGTAGTGGTACCCGTCGAACTGCGCCCCGTTTGCCCGGAGCAGGGAAGGAGGAACCTGACACAGGGCCGTGATCCTGTCGCCTTCCCGGCAGACCACGGCCAGGTAGAAGGCGCTGATCCAGCTACCCGGGTTCACGTACCACTGAGGGCCGGTGGCCTGGAGCGTACGGGCTTTGTGCGCGATGCGGCACTGGACCTGGTTCTCGTTCGCGGTCGCCGCGGAAAAGACTGCGGAGGCGACCTGCATGGCCGTGATCCAGGCATCCCAGGTGGGGAAGACCGATGCCCGCGGGTCGACCAGGCAGCGTGACTGGGCCAGGGTGAGCGAGATGCGCTGGGCATCGCCCAGCCTCGTGGAGCGTTCCTCCAGGCCGTCGATCAGCGCCTGGGTGTTTTCCTGGAGCACGGCGATGCCCTCTTCCGCCCTCTCCATGGGCAACGGCGGGCGGGGGATCGTCGAGACCAACGCCTTCTCCTTGAACATGCGGGTGGGTGTGAGCAGGCGACGTTCGCTCCCTCCCGGAGGAATTCTGCAGCGCCATCAGCGACGATGGCTCCGCGTTCACGGGACCATGGACGCTGTCGTCCGCAATGGGCGCCGCCATCATCCTCAACGCCGCGGTGCTGAGGCAGGACCGGGTCACATGACCCGCCTGGCACGACGGGATGTTGCACCCCACCCTTCCACTAATCATTTGTTAGCTACTTACGTATGCTTTGGGGTGGTCGCGCCTGTGCACCATGATCACCGAGCGCACGAACGACGCGGGCCGAGCCCCGCGACCGTGCAGCGTTCCACAGATGGGCAGGCGCCAGGTAAGAGGAATCATGCGTTTGAAGGTCATGGCGAAGGCAGCCTCGGTTGCGGCACGGCTGGCCGCTGTCAGCACTGGCGTGGCGACCCCGGCCTCGGCCGCTGATGCCGGCACGGCTGCCACCACGATCGACTGGGGCAACGCCTCGGCCTCGTTCGACAACAACCCGGGCAACGGCTCCGAGAGCTGGCTGTGAGGCTGGTCCGGCAGCGGCGACAAGCGTGTCGACTACCAGCACTACGACGGCACCGGCGGATCCATGTGGATCGGGTCGGGATCAGCCACGTCGATCAATCTCAACATGGACATCTGGCGGATCCGAGGCTGCTACTGGGACGCCCGGAGCATGGCCTGGGGCTGCCACGGCTGGAGCTGAATCGCCACACGCTGACGGATGAGGCTTCGGACCCTGCAGCCGACACCTCCAACCGGAGCCCGCCCCGCTCCGACTGACCATGTCGAGGCGGGGCATGTGCGACCGAGCCCACCTCCCGATAGGTGCGGAGGACTTGCCAGACGTGGCCGAAGCGCCGATTTCGTTGCTCTTGCCCGGGATCTGGCACTGGGCGAGCATGACCCCCGCGCAGGACAGCGCGGCCAGCAGGTGCGGCGCCGAATCACCGGCGCTCTCGGTTCCCCCAGCTGGTCTTGCCGTCCACCGCGACCTGCGGCAGCCGCGGTTGGTGCCGGCTCCTCGTGCTGGCGGCCGCCGACGCTGACCTCGCACGACCTGGTGCGCCTGGCAGCGGGCACCATGTCCCCCCTCGTACCGAGGGCATCCCGCTCGCAGTGGCCGCTGCCGGCTGCAACCGCCAGGCGGCATCTCCTGCTCCCTCACTCGTGGGGACTGCACCCGTGGCCAAACGTCCGAGCCGGCCCAGCAATTGGCCGTGCCCTGCTCGCCGATCGCGGCTCACACCACCGCGCCCAGACGCATAGCGAGGCCCACCACACAGCGGTGAACGACCGCTGGGAACAACGCGACAGCCCGCACGAAGTCATCGTCGGCCTCGCCACCACCGCCATGTAAACGAGCGGTCGCCTTCATCGACGGTGGTCACATCCGGCCCGCACACATGGCAGATTAGCCCGACGCGTTCGCGTACCACACCGCCGTGTCCGGTGGGAGCACCTGAGCGGCAGCCGGTAGCGGCGCACTCGAGAGCAGCGGCCGGCTCCCCGGCTGCACGGGCACCTCGTCGGCGGAGACGTTGACCACGCAGCGCAGGGGGCCGACGCCGAAGTCCAGGACGCGCGAGTCGGACTGTTCGTTCCACTCCAGTTCGCTGTCGGCCGGGACTGCGCGCCGGAGGCGTGTGGCCCTGCGGTAGAGGTTCAGAGTGCTGTCCGGGTCCCCCCTCTGGGCCTCGGCGGACAGCGCGGCGAAGGCGGCGGGCTGGGGCAGCCAGGGTGCGCCGGCACCGAAGCCGTACGACGGGCCTTCGCAGTTCCAGGGCAGCGGCACCCGGCAACCGTCGCGGCCCTTGCGAGCTCCTCCGGAGCGGTGGCGAACCGGGTCCCGGAGCACTCCGTCGGGCAGCTCCGCCACCTCGGGCAGACCCAACTCCTCGCCCTGGTAGAGGAATACGGCACCCGGCAGGGCCAGCAGCAGGAGCGCGGCGGTACGGGCGCGGCGACGGACCGCGTCCGGGCCGAGCGACGGCGCGGTACCCGCGGAGAGCAGCCAGGCGTCCGGGGAAGTGCCGGGCGGCAGCAACAGCCGGGAAGCGTGCCGGACCACGTCGTGGTTGGACAGGACCCAGGTGGGCGCAGCGCCCGTTGCGCGGGGCAGGGCGAGCGACCGGTCGATGGTGGCGCGAAGTGCCGCCGGGTTCCAGGCTGCCTTGAGGAAGTCGAAGTTGAAAGCTTGGTGAAGTTCACCGGGACGGGTGTAGAGCGCTCGTCGGTCCAGCGCGGCCCACGATTCGGCGACGGTGGCACGCGGCGGGGTGTAGGTGTCGACGACTTCGCGGAAGCCGCGCAGCAAGGTGTGCACGTCGTCCCGGTCCCAGAATGGGTGCCGGCCCTCCCAACCCTCCCCGACGATGGAATGGTGCACCTGGTCCGGACCCAGGTCGCGCAGGGGCTCGGCCAGGTCCTTGGCCATGCCGTGGGCGACGTCGAAGCGGAAGCCGTCGACGCCTCGGTCGAGCCAGAAGCGCAGGATGTCGTGGAACTCGGCGGTGACCTCGGGGTGGGACCAGTCGAGATCGGGTTGCTCGGGGGCGAACAGATGGAGGTACCACTGCCCGTCGGGGACGCGCTGCCAGGCTGGGCCGCCGAACACCGACCGCCAGTCGGTGGGTGGCAGCGCGCCGCCGTCACGGCCGTCGCGGAAGACGTATCGCGCACGGGCCGCGCTGCCGGGTCGCGCGGCCAGCGCCTCCTGGAACCAGCGGTGTCGCACGGAAGTGTGGTTGGGGACCAGGTCGATGATCACCCGTAGGCCGAGGTCGTGTGCGCGGGCGAGCAGGGAGTCGAAGTCGGCGAGGGTGCCGAAGAGCGGGTCGACGTCGCGGTGGTCGGCGACGTCGTATCCCGCGTCGGCCATGGGCGAGCGGTAGAACGGCGTCAGCCACACGGCGTCCGCTCCGACGTCGGCGATGTGGTCCAGGCGTGCGGTGATGCCGGGCAGGTCGCCGACACCGTCGCCGTCTCCGTCGGCGAAACTGCGGACGTAGACCTCGTAGACGACGGCGTTGCGCCACCAGGCGCAGGTTTCGGGCATGACGGGTCCTTGGAGTGGGAGCCGGGTCCGGCTGGAGGGAGCATGGGCGACGGCGGGCCCCCCTGTCAGGGGCGTAGTGCGGCGTACTCGTCCGGGCTGAGGGTGCGGACGCCGCGGTGCTGGGCCAGGAGCAGGTGGATCCGGGCCGTCTCCTCCACCTCTACGGCGGCTTGGATCGCGGTGCCGAGATCGGCCCCCATGGTCATCGATCCGTGCTGTGCGAGCAGGCAGGCGTGGGTGTCCGGCGACAGGCGGTCGGCGAGTGCGGCGAGCCTTTCGCTGCCGGGCGGCGCATAGGGCAGGAGGGGGACGGCGCCGAGCCGCATCACGCCGTAGGGCGTGTAGGGCGGAAGCACCGATGCGTGCTCGGCCGGTTCGAGGCAGGCCACGGCGACCGCGTGGGTGGAGTGGAGGTGCACGACGGCCCCATGGTGCGGTAGCCGCGCGTAGATCCGCAGGTGCAGCGGAGCCTCCTTGGTGGGCGGCGGCCCGGCCCGGTGCCGCCCCGAGGAGTCCAGGACGCTGATGTCCTGTGCCGTGAGCGCGCTGAGCGGGAGACCGGTCGGGGTGGTCAGGATGCCGTCCGCCGTGCGGACGCTGGCGTTACCCGAACTGCCCGGGCTCAGCCCGAGCGCGGCGAGGTCGCGACACGCTGCGGCGAGGGCGTCGGCAGTGTTGGCAGGGGGCGCGGTCACAGGACGTCCTGCGCGGTGGTGAAGAGATCCTCGGCGCCGAAGTTGCCTGACTTCAGCACCAGGTTGAGGGTGCGGCCGCCATGGGTCGCCTCGGTCCAGGACACGCCCGGGGCGATGGCGGGGCCGATGCGCAACCGGGACACTCCCAGGGCCTCGACGACAGCTCCGGAACTCTCCCCACCGGCCACGAGGAAGCGCCGCACGCCTCGGCAGGCCAGTGCCCGGGCGCAGTCGGCGAGGGCCCGCTCCGCAGCCTGGGCGCTGCGCTCGACGCCGTAAGCCTCTTGGGCCGCGCGCACCTGCGCGTGGTCGTCGGCGGAGTACATCAGGACGTCGCGGCCGGCGTCGAGGTGCGCGGCCGCCCAGGCCACGGCGTCGGCGACGGTGGCTTCCGGCGACCGAACGAGGTCACCGACGGACAGCAGCCGGTGCGGCAGCAGTGACCGGGCGTGGCGGATCTGCGCGAGGGTGGTGTCGGAGACACTGCCGGCCAGTACGGCCAGGGGGCCGGGTGCCAGGCGAATGCGTGCGGCGGCGGCACCCGGGCGCACGGGCGGCAGGGACAACGCCAGTCCGGATCCACCGGTGATCAGTGGCAGGTCGCGGGTGACTCGCTCGATGACCGACAAGTCGTCGCCGTGCAAGGCGTCGGTGACGACGACGCGTACTCCCTTGGCCACGAGGGCGGAGACGTGGTCACGCGCCGTCGTCTCGCCCGCCCGCAGCACGCGGTGCGGCAGCAGGCCCACCCGGTACCGGGACTGCGCGCCCATCACCCGCACCAGGTCCGGGTCGGTCATCGGGGTGAGCGGGTGGTGCCGCATACCGCTTTCGCTGAGCAGCCGGTCGCCGACGAACAGATGGCCCTGGTACACGGTGCGGCCGCCCGCGGGGAAGGCGGGGCACGCGATGGTCCACGGCGCTCCGGTGGCCTCCAGAAGGGCGTCGGTGACGGGACCGATGTTGCCGCGTGCCGTGGAGTCGAAAGTGGAGCAGTACTTGAACCAGATCCGGTCGCAGCCGGCGCGTGCCAGCTTCCGGTGGGCGTCGAGACAGGCCGCGACGGCCTCCTCGGGCGGCACGTTACGGGACTTGAGCGCCACCACTACGGCATCGGCGTCCTCCGGCGGCCGGTCGTCAGGGCCGACGGTGACCACGACGCGCCGCCCGGTGGCCGCCAGGTTGCCTGCCAGGTCCGTGGCGCCGGTGAAGTCGTCCGCCACACAGCCGAGTCTGCTCATACCCGCTCCTCGCGTGCGGTCACGCCGGCGAGCTGGGCGGCTCCGCCGCGCGGCGAGGAGAGCACCGGCACGGTGATCCGCCCGGCCGAAAGCCGGTCGACGACGGTGGCCATCGAGGCCTGTGCCAGCACCAGGACGTCGTGATCGGCGGCCAGGCGCACCGCCTCCGCCGCGATCAGTTCGTCGTGCCGGTCCGGGTCGCCCGAGGTGCGCGCCTGGTAGGCGCCGGGACAGGTCGTGGTGGTGACGGTGACGTCCGTTCCGGTCCGTGCCGCGTGACGGCGGACGAGGTCCGCGGTCGGGCGCAGCGTCGAGTCGAGCGTGGCGAGTACGGCGATGCGCGGTCCACGCCGCACCGCCTGGGACGCCATCGGCTCGTCGACCCGCAGCACGGGGATGTCGACCAGGGGGCGGGCGGCTTCGGCGAAGGGACCGACCGACGAGCAGGTGACGAGGACGGCGTCCGCGCCGGCCGTCTGGGCCCCGATCACGTACGAGGCGAGGCGGGCGGCGGTGCGGGGCAGCGGGCCGAGGGCCACGGTGTCGTTGAGCAGGCTCTCGTCGACCACGTGGTAGGTGTCCACGCCGGGAGCGAGTTCCCGCACCAGCTGCTCGAAGAGGGTGGGCAGCGCGGTGACGGTGTGCAGGAGGCAGACACGGGGCCGGGTGGCGGGCATCAGACACCGGTCCTCTCGGCCTCGGCCGTGTTCCACCAGGGCCGACCGTGCGTGTCGACGATGTCGGTGAGCAGGCGCAGCCTGTCGGCGCTCGGGCCGCGGAGGGCGGCTACGGGGTCCTCGGCGGCCAGGGCGTTGCTCCACAGGGCGCGTCCGGCGAGGAATCCGGAAGCCCCGGCGCGGCACGCGGCCTCGACGGCGCGGGGGAAGTCGTCGGCGGCGACGCCCTGCGAGAGAACGACCCAAGGGACGTCGACGACCGCGTCGATGCGCTCGGCCTGGGCGGCGAGCTCCGCGACGGTTCCCTTGCCGCCGTCGGGGACCTGGCACTTGTAGAGCGAGGGGTTCGAGGGCGCGAGCTCTCTGGCGGCTTCCACGATGGAGTCGTTCAGGCGGAACGTTCCGGACGCCTCCTCCTGGCGGGTCGGGCGGGCGACAGGTTCCAGGACGGAGGCGAGGCCGGCGTCGCGGCACAGCCGAACGAAGCGGTGTGCCAGGGCGACGCGTTGCTCGCGCCGGTCGTCGCGGCGCCAGATGACGAGGAGTTTCAGGCCGCGAACGCCCTCTGCGGCGGCGGCCTCGATGTCGGCGTCCTCGTCGAGAGACGTGTCGTGCACTGCGCCGCCGGGTGGCTGGTCGAGGTAGTCGACGGCGAGGATGGGAGCGCAGCCTCGCGGCAGGACGCCCGCGGCGGTCACCTGGTGGTACCCGTAGTCACGGTCGAGGAGCAACGCCGAGGCGTACGGGCCCAGTTCACGGGCGACAGCGAGTTTGAAGTCGGTGAGCCGCTGGTCGGGCACGGCCTCGCCGGGGACGTCGGCGCGCTCGGCCATCATGGTGCGCAGTGAGTCCCGCTGGTCAGCGGCGACCATGGCGAACGTGCCCGACGGGCGGGCCAGGGCGGCCGGTGCGACGGAGCCCCCGGCCAGGGTTTCAGGGTGGCGGACGGCGGTCATCGGGGTTCTCCTCGTTGGCTGTTCCGGTCACCTGTCGTGGGCGCGTTCGGCGCCACGCACGGCAGGTGCGGTGACGTAGGGCAGGAACCGGCGCCGGTGTACGGCGCGGTAGGCGTGGGCGGTGTCCGCTTCCGGGACGAGTTCGGTGGCGCTGGCCCGCAGGACGGCGGGATCGTGGCCGAGTGCGGCGCCCGACCAGGCGGCAGCACCCAGCGCGGGGGCCTCGGCCTCGTGGCACACGCGGGTGGTCCAGGGGCTGACGGCGGCCTTGAGGGCGGTCCACGTGTGCTGCCGGGTCGAGCCTCCCAGCAGCGTCACGAAGGCCGGGGGCCGGCCGGTGAGGGTGGCCTGGGTGTCGGTCATCCACCGCGCGTGGTGCGCGGCTCCTTCGAGCAGCGCCCGGGCCAGGTCGGCGAGGCCGTGCCGAGGCCTCAGGCCGAGGATGTCGCAGTGGGCGTCCGGGTCGGGTTCGGGACTCGACCGCCCGTCCGGGTAGGGCGTGAACAGCAGGCCGGTGGGGCCGTCCGGGGCCGTCGCCACGAGGCGGGCGAACGCCTCGTAGCGCTCGGCGCCGGGCCTGCCGGCCAGGCCGAGGTACTGGTCGCAGAACCACTCGACGAGCGCGCCGGAACTGCGCATTCCGGCCAGCACGATCCAGTGGGAGCCGTCCACGTGGCGGCCGAAAGACATGCCCTGCCGGGCCGCGGCCGCCGCGTCCGGCGCATCGGTGCTCACGGTGAGCACCGCCTCCGCCGTGCCCATCGAGTCGGCGACCTGCCCGGCCGTACGCGCTCCCGCCGCCCAGGCTCCGACCAGGTGGTCGTGGCCGGCGACGACGACCGGCGTCCCGGCCTTCAGGCCGGTGGCGGCGGCCGCGTCGGCGGTGACACGGCCGACGGGCCGCCCTGGCGGGTGCACCGGCGGCATGTGGTCCTCCGTCAGCCCCGCCTCGGCCAGCAGGTCGGGCTGCCAGGATCCTGTGTGCGGGTTCCAGGCAAGTGTGCGCTGCGCGAAGGTTGCGTCCGTGCCGAGGCTGCCCGTGAGGGCGTGCGCGACGAGGTCCACGGCTCCTGCCCAGGCCGCGGCGCCGGCCCGGACCTCGGGGTGCTCAGCGGTCAGCGCGCACCACTTGGCCAGGGGCACTTTCGCGCTGGGCAGGACGCCAGTGCGGGCGTGCAGGGCGAGCGCCCCGTGGGTGGTGCGCAACCGGTCGGCCTGGGAGGCGGGCGCGGGATCGGACCAGGCTAGTACGGGGGTGAGCGTGCGTCCGTCCGGTGCGAGCAGCGCGCCCGCCTCGGCCATACCGGTCAGGCCGACGGCCGCTGGCGCCCGACCCGCCTGCCGCACGCAACTGGCGAGGGTGTCCAGCGCCGCACAGAGGAGCTCACCCGCAGGGTGGGTGTGGCCGGCGGGGTCGCGGGGGGTGTCACGCTGGGCGCGGGCGACGACCGTACCGGAGAGATCGGTGAGCAGCGCCTTGCAGTGGGTGCTGCCGATGTCGACGCCTGCGAGGAGTGGGGTGCCCGCGTGCCCGCTCATGACGCCTGCCCGGTGGGACGGCCCGGTGACAGTGGCGCGGCGGCGTACGGCCGCCGGTGCTCGCTGCGTTCGCCGGTGCGGGCGCGGGGATGATCACCGTCGGGCCGGCCGTGCCGTCCCCCGGCCGGCGGCCACCGCCTCGGTGTCCACCTGCCGGTGTGCCGCTCGGCGAACGGCGTATGTGGACGCGGAGTTGGGACTCTTCCGTCGCGGCACACGCACACGTGGCCCATGGAGGACGGTCGTCGCCCTGGGCTCACCGGTCCGGCTCCCCGGTGGTGAGGACGCCGGGAATGGCGCCGTCCGCCGCCGCCCGCGCGTACCAGTGGCCGCTGTCCTTGACCGTGCGGCGCTGCGTCGCACGATCGACGTGGACGAGGCCGAAGCGCGGCCAGTAGCCCATGGCCCACTCGAAGTTGTCCATCAGCGACCAGTGGTAGTAACCCTCGACCGGCGCGCCGAGTGCCAGCGCCTCGTGGACCGCCTTGAGGTGGCCGTGGAGGAACTCGATGCGGCGCCGGTCATGGACGGCGCCGTCCGCAGCAGGTTCGTTCCCGTAGATCGCGCCGTTCTCCGTCACCAGCAGGGGCACTCCGGGGTAGTCGGTGTGCAGCCGCAGCAGCAGATCCCGCAGGTCGTGGGGCACGATCTCCCATCCCAGGTCGGTGCGCGGCACGCCGGGGCGGCCCTCGACGACCCGCCACGGCCAGGGGCCGTCGCCCTGGTCGGCGCGGACGATCCGGCGGGTGTAGTAGTTGACGCCGATGAAGTCGCTGCCCGCGGCGATGGTGCGAAGGTCGCCGTCGCGGACGAAGTCGAGCGCTCCGGCGGCCTTCTCCCAGTGGCGGCGCATGTCGTCGGGGTAGCCGCGGCCGTGGACGGGGTCGAGGAACCAGCGGTTGACATACCCGTCGGAGTGCCGGGCGGCCTCGCGGTCGGCGGGGTCGCCGGCGTTGTCGGGGGTGTGCGGGAACAGGCTGTAGGCGATGCCGGTTCTGGTGTCGCCGCGGGCGCCGGAGCGCAGTTCTCCAGCCGCCAGACCGTGCGCGAGCAGCAGGTGGTGCATGACGGTGACCGACGCCCTGACGTCCTTCTCACCGGGGGCGTGCAGGCCGAGCTGGTGGCCGAGCACTCCGACGATCCAGGGCTCGTTGACGGTCACCCAGTCGCGCACCCGGTCACCGAAGGCGTCCCGGCAGACGGCGGCGTACCGGGCGAAGTACTCGGCGGTGTCGCGGTTTCGCCAGCCGCCGGACTCCTGCAGCTTCTGCGGCAGATCCCAGTGGTAGAGGGTGACCAGCGGCTCGATGCCCCGCTCCAGCAAGCAGTCGATGAAGCGGTCGTAGTGCGCGAGGCCGCGCTGTTCCACACTTCCCCGACCGTCGGGCACGATCCGGGGCCAGGCGATCGAGAAGCGGTGCGCGTTGGTGTGGAGGCGGGCCATGAGGTCGGCGTCCTCCTCGGCGCGCCGGTAGTGGTCGCAGGCGACGTCCCCGGTGTCGCCGTGCTCGACGGCGCCGGGGGAACGGCAGAAGCGGTCCCAGATGGACTCGCCCCGACCGTCGGCGCCGACGGCGCCCTCCACCTGGTACGCCGAGGTCGAGGTGCCCCAGCGGAAGCCGGGCGGGAAGCGCAGCGCGCCGGTGGGGCCAGGTCGGTCGGTGCTCACAGCTCCTCCTGGAATTCGGGCAGGCCGAGGGCGTGTTCGCAGGCGTACAGCAGCACTCCGGCGGACCAGGCGTGGGAGAGCGTGAGCAGCATGCCCTTGGCCTGGAAGCAGTCGGTCTGGTAGAAGCGCTCGCTGACCATGCCTCGGTAGGCGTTGAAGTCTCCGTCGGCCCGGGCGACGAACTGCCGGAAGCAGTCCAGGTTCTCGCGTGCCGAGCGCAGGTAGTAGGGGTCGCCGAGGTGGCGGGCCAGGCGGACGGTCTCCGGCAGACAGATCAGGCCGAAGGCGTGCAGGTGCTGGTTGGAGGGGGAGGCCTGGTCCGCGCCGCGGGTGCGGAAGCCGTAGCGGCCGAGCAGGGTGCGGGGATCGAAGCGAACGTCGTAGGTGTAGCGGAACGTCAGTGTCCAGTCGGCGGACCGTCGTGCCAGGTCCAGCCACCGGCCGTCGTGGTCGCCGGCCTCGTGCAGGAGGGTGTAGGCGATGACCGCGTTGTAGCCGTCCTCGGAGGTCGGGGCGAGGGAGACGTCCTCCGGCGCGCCGCACAGGAACTCGGATGTGACGTCGGCGGCGTAGGCGTGCCCGGCCCGCCGTGCCGCTTCCAGGTAGTCGGGGGCGTCGAACAGGGCGGCCGCCTCGACGAGGGCGCTGACGAAGGCGAGCCCGGCCGCACCGCGGTGGTCGACGGCCCCACCGGTGTCGGCGCGGTGAGCCGCGGCGAGGCGTCCGGTGACCGGATCCTGCCCCCGCAGCGCGGCCCTGAGGTTGGCCCTCGCCGCCCGCTCCCACAAGGGGTGGTCGACGCCTCGGGCCCGTTCGGCGCGCAGTGCGCGCAGAACGAAGAGGGTGGCGTCGCCGAGGGTGCGGGCGTGCAGCTTGTTGGGGTCACCCGTCCAGCCCGCCGACCAGCCTCGCGCGGCCGTCCACTGGCCCCAGAAGGTGCCGCCGGGCGTCACATGGGAGCAGATGTGGTCCAGCACGCCGGTGGCGGCGTCGGCCAAGGCCGCGTCACCGGTGCGGTGCGCGTGCAGCAGCAGGGCGTGCGCGTAGGGTGCGCCACTGACCCAGGAGACGTGCATGGCCTGCCGGTCGCCGCGCTCGCCCAGCGCCTCACGGTCGAAGGCGGCGGTCTCCAGCAGGACGGGCGGATCGGCCCGGTAGTGCCACCGGTGCAGGCCCTCCGCGCTCAGCGCGGCCGCCTCGCGCACACCGACCCACGCGGCGGCTTCGCCCGGCCTCGCGGTGTCGGTGTGCAGGGTGCGCAGGACGGGCGCGTAGGCGTGCGGATCGGCGTCGAGGAGGTGCAGCGTGAAGGTCAGGGTGTGCCGCTCCCCCGGTTGCCAGCGGTGCTCGGGCAGGTCGGCGGGGCGTGGCCGCTCCGAGCCGTAGTACGACACCGGCTCCTCACGGTAGGGAGCGTGCAGCCGCAGCGCCGGGTGGTTGTCGTCGACCAGGGCGAAGCCGACGCCGTGCTGGCCCAGGCTGCCGTGTTCCCCGGTGGCGAGCGCGGCACCGGCGCGGCGGTCGCGGGCGAAGACGGCGGGTGTGGCGCAGCGATCGGCCCGGAACGACCAGGCCGGCGCGGTGAGGCCCGTCGGGTCGTCGTCGCCGGCCGGGGCGAAGCGCGGGAAAGGGCGGGAGGAGCCGGGCAGGCGGTTCTGCCCGTAGAACACGCCGGGCACGAGCCAGCCGGGGTCGTCGGTGGGGCCGAGCCGCACCTCGACGCGCAGGCCCGCCGCGACGGGGGCCCGCTCGGTGCGGGTGACTGTGAGGATTGCCGTGTGCCGACCGTGACCGACGGGTTCGAGGCGCAGGTCGGCGTGGAACCCGCCGGCGGAGCCGGTGGCATGGACGGTGCCCGCCGCGCCGGTCACCACGGAGGTGGCGGGCACGGCCAGGCACGTGCCGTCGGCGGCGAGGAGGCCGACCACGTAGGGGAACCGTACGAGGCCGTCGTCCGCGTCACGCAGGGTGAACCCGCCGTGCCCGCAGCGGGGTTGCGCGATGGCGGAGGCGAGCGAGTCAGTCGAGGAGACGGGCATCGGTGTTCCAGCCTTCGAGTAGCAGGGCGCGCCCTTCGAGAGGTGCGTCGCGCCAGGTGACGGGGAGGCGGACGGTTTCGCCCGGCAGCAGGTCGATCATGGAGTCGTCCGGTACGGCCCAGCCGGCGGCGGCGTAGGGCCGGGCGTCGGTCAGGGACAGGCCCAGTGCCGCGGGGCCGCCCATGTGGGTCAGGCGCACGGCTGCGAGACCTGTCTCGGCCTCGGTCTCGATGCGGGCCGGCGCGAGGTCGAACAGCGGGGCCAGGTCATCGGTGGTGCTGTGGACGTAGCGGTTGGCCGCCAGCAGTCCGCCTTCGTCGTCGCGCAGCGTCAGGTCGAGCAGAAACAAGGGGCCGGGGATCTCGGAGAGGGGCACGTTCAGTTCGCCGTTGCTCTCACCGATGACCTCGCCCTCCAGGGTCAGGACACGGACCAGGACGGTGCCGGCCCCGCCACCGCTGCCGGTGTCCGGGTGCGTGCGCCACGCACGGGGCGTCGCGGTGAAGAGTCGGCGCCCGCCCCACGCCTGGGTGGCGAAGGACGCGCAGACGTGGTCGGGCCGGTAGGCGCGGCGCACTCCGTAATAGGCCGGCTTGGGATCGCCCCGGTGATCCACGGCGGCCGTGCACCAGGCGTTGGGGAAGGGCTCGTTGAACTGCCACGGCAGGGCACCGCTGCTGCGCGGAGCACGGCGGAGGTTGGCCTCGACGGCGTAGCGCAGTCCGTCGTACTGGAGCTGCTGGCTGGCCCGCCGCATTCCGTCCACGTCGACCGGTCGGCCGCCGAACGCGGCGCGGACCAAAGGGGTGTTGTTCCACCATGCGCCGAGGTGCTCCATGACGGGGTTGTCGCGTCCGGTGGGCCACTGCTGGTCCTCGGGTACGACGTGCTGCCAGGTGCGGCGGTTGGCCATGCCCTCGACGCCGAACTCCGAGTGCAGCAGGCACGTACCCGCGTCGTACAACTCCTGGTGGGCTCCGAGGCCCTGGTGCTCCCAGGGCCCGTGCACGTCGTGCTGTGCCTCGGGGTCGGCGCGGATCAGGTCGAGGCGGTTCAGGAAGGCGCGACCGGAGGGGGATCCGGGCAACCACGCGCGGCCGGGGTCGAGTTCGGCGACGACGCCGGCGAGGCGGGCGATCACGGGGGCGTCCGACTCGGACAGCGGGCGGGCCGTGGCGGTGTCGTGCAGTTCGTTGCCCGGACCCCACAGTGCGAGTGCGGGGTGGTGGCGCAGCCCCGGGACGATGTGCCGCGCCTCCTCCTCCATGAGCGTGAGGTAGTCCGGGTGCTCGGAGGGCACGCTGTCGATGCCGGAGCTTGACAGGCTGAACTCCTGCCACACCAGCAGGCCCAGCCGGTCACAGGCGTCGTAGAATTCCTCGCTCTCGATCAGCCCGCCGCCCCACACCCGCAGCAGGGTCACGTGTGCGTCGGCGGCGAGCGTGAGCAGGTGGTCCAGGCGCCCCGGCCGGGCGGCACCGTACAGGATGTCGTGGGGTACCCAGTTCCACCCCTTGGTGTACAGCCGGCGGCCGTTGACCTCCAGGGTGTACGGCAGGGCGTCGGCGGGCGCGCCGGGGTTGGGGCGCAGCGTGACGCGGCGGAAGCCGCAGCGGCGCTCGGCCCGGCCCACGGTCGGTCCGGCCGCGTCGCGCAGGCTCACGGTGACCGTGTAAAGAGGCCTGTCGCCGTGGCCGTTGGGCCACCACAGGCGTGGGGCGCGGACGGTGAGGCGTGCCGAGACCTCCTGCGCCCCTGCGGCGTGGCCCACTTCGGTCCCGGCGACGTCCCTCCCCTCGGGGTCGTGGACGGTGATGCGTACGCTGCCCGGTGTGGTGGCGTCGAGCCGGGCGGTGACGTCCACCGTGCCGTCGGTGCCGTCGTCGGCCAGAGTGGCTCCGACAGTGGTGCCGGCCAGGCGAACCGGTCCGGCGATCTCCAGTCGCACCGGCTTCCACACCCCCTGGTGGACCATCCGCGGGCAGAAGTCCCAGCCGTAGCCCATCCGGGACTTGTGGGTGCGGACCCGGTCGGTGCGGCCCACCTGCGGCTCGCCGGGCGGCGCTGCGTGCACGGCGACGGCGAGCAGCACGCTGCCCCCACCGCTGGGCACCCGGTCCGTGAGGTCACACGTGAAAGGCGTGTACATCCCGACGTGGTGGGCCACCTCCGCGCCGTCGACCAGGACGGTCGCCTCGTGATCGATTCCGTCGCAGTGCAGCAGGACCCGCTGCCCGGGCCCGAGCGGCGGCACGGTCAGCGTGCGC
Organism: Streptomyces sp. NPDC086077; assembly: GCF_040686175.1. Lineage (NCBI taxonomy): Bacteria > Bacillati > Actinomycetota > Actinomycetes > Kitasatosporales > Streptomycetaceae > Streptomyces > Streptomyces sp. NPDC086077. The sequence goes on from NZ_JBFBJT010000003.1 coordinate 61,950, forward strand.
CGGTAGAGCCAGGTGCGCTGCGGCACCCATTCGCTGAGCAGGCTGTCGGTGCCCCGGTACGGGTCCGGTACGACGCCGGCCTCCCGCAGGTCGTCGAGGACGGACCCGGGTACCCGGGCGGGCAGCCACCCGGGTTCCCCGCCGGGCCGGCCGGGTCCGCACAGCCAGCGCCAGGTGTCGCCGAGGCAGCCGCGCAGTTCCCAGCCATCTGTGAGGAGCTGCACGTCAGGCGTCCTCGGGGCTGCGTGGGTGGTCCGGGGTGAGCTCCAGCAGATCGGTCTCGGTCACCGGCATTTCCGGATCGCGCGGTACGCGGAAGGTCCTGATCTCGTGACGGCCGAACTCGGCCTCGATGACGCGGTCGCCGAGCATGGGCAGAGCGATGCGCGCACCTGCCGGCCGCCCCTGGGACTCGTACGCCCGCACGACGAGGTCTCCCGACCCGTCCTCGGCACCCTTGACGACGGTGACGACGACGGCGCCCGCTGCGTCGTCGACGTTGGCCCGCACCTGCGCCAGCGGGCCGCTGTGGAAGGTCTCCAGAAGGGCGAAGGCGGGCTGGTTGAGTTCGGCGGCGCGGCGCGCGGGGTCGGCGACACGCCAGTCGCCACCGTGCGGCAGGAGCAGGTAGCGGAACTCCTGCCGGCCCTGGTCCAGGTACTCGTAGACGCCGTCGTCGTCGAGGACGCGCGGCTCGTGCCAGGCGTAGACCGGGCTGCGCAGGGCTGTCATCCCGATCTCGGCACCGCGCACGTCGTGTCCGTGCTTGCTGTCGTTGACCACGGTCAGTCCGCCCCGCGCGCCATCCGGCAGCGTGCCGGTGACGTCGACCCACGCCTGAGTGGGCTCCTCGGTGCCGTCGGGGCTGCGCTCCAAGTGGCCGTAGGGGATCTCGTGGGTGGCGGTGACGTCGGTGAGTGCGGTGGGGAAGCGCAGCTTGAGCAGCTTCAGCCGTTCGTGCCAGTCGACGACGGTGCGGACTTCGACGTGGCGCGCGCCGGCGGACAGGACGAGTTCCTCCGCCATCTCCGAGCGGCCGTAGGTGCTCTCGATGCGCAGGACTGCGCGGACGGGGCCGGACTCGACCAGGCGGCAGCGGCCGGTCGTGAAATGGCCGATGACCTTGTCGTAGGAGTGGATGCGATGGCCCCAGGTGTCGCTGGGATCGTCGACGACCACGGCATGGGCGCCGGGGCCCTTGGGCATCAACTCGGCGCCGGTCTCCTTGTCCACCAGGGAGCTCAGCCAGCCGGTGGCCGGGTCGACCTCGATCCGCAGGTGCTCGTTCTCCAAGCTGCTGTCGGTGGCGGTGACGGGCCCCTGGCTGCCTTGCTCCGCGCCGTTCATGAGGTGGTAGACGCGGTGGCCGAGCGGCGGGACGCTCGCGCGGAACGCGAGGCGCCCGCGGTTTCCGACCATGGTCGCCTCCGACCGGGTCAGCTGAGCAGGCACGGGTGCGCCGGTGTCGTCGGTCAGCCGGACGGCTGCGGCCTGGCCGAACTCGACCTCCACATCGCCGTCGAGGGTCCAGGGGTGCGGGTTGAAGACGACCAGGGGCGTCGTGTCCTCGCGCAACGGGATGTCGATGCGGCGGGCCACGGCCTGCACGGCCCTGTTGAACACGTCGGCTGCGATCGAGCGGGCCCGGCCGTACTCGTCGCGGGCGTCGTCGTAGGCGGAGCGGACGGAGGTGCCTGCCAGGATGTCGTGGAACTGGTTGAACAGCACCAGCTTCCAGGCCTCGGTGAGCTGGTCGCCGGGGTACTGCTCGCCGGTGACGACGGAGGCCACGGACGCCCATTTCTCGGCACGCTGCAGTTCGTTCTCGGCGCGGCGGTTCCAGGCCTTCACCCCCGAGTGCGCCGAGTAGCAGCCGGGTCCGTGATGCTGGAGCTCCCCGGTGTGCACGGGGACGTCGTCGCGGTCGCTTATGCGGGAGAAGAACGCCTCGGGGTGGCTCAGGCGCAGGGTGGGCAGGCCGCCGAGGGAGTCCAGGCGCCGGATGGAGTCGAGGTTGGCCTTGGTGGGTCCGCCACCGTGGTTGCCCACGCCGTAGAAGACCATGAGTTCGGGTTCGTCCGGCGGCATCAGCGCCAGCGACTTGTCGAGGTGGTTGCCGATGTCGGTGCCTGGTGTGCCGTACTCGTTGGGCAACCGGTAGGCGGTGACGCGGGAGCCGTCGGGGGATTCCCAGTGGAAGAACTGGCCCGGCAGAACCTGCTCGTGGGGACCGGGGCGCAGGAACACGTAGCCGTCCATGCCGGATTTGCGCAGGAGCTGCGGGATGGTCGCGTTGTGCCCGAAGGGGTCGAGGTTGCTGCCGATCGTCGCGGCCCTCCCGAACTTCTCCAGCAGGTAGCGCTGCCCGTACAGCGCCTGGCGGACGAAGGACTCACCGGCGGGAATGTTGCAGTCAGGCTCGATCCACCAGCCGCCGATGACCTGCCAGCGTCCCTCGGACACACGTTTTGCGATGGTCGCGAACAGCTCGGGATCGTGCTGTTCGATCCACTCCAGGTACATCACGGAGTCGCAGGTGAAGACGAAGTCGGGGTATTCCTCCATGCGGTCGACGGCGGACTGGAAGGTGGCGCGTATCTCCTGCAGGCCCTCGGGTTTGCGCCACAGCCATACGGGGTCGATGTGCGCGTTGCCGACGAGGTGCAGCAGCCGGTCGCGGGAGGCGGGGCGGGGCGTGCTCATACGGCGGCGGTCTCCTGTCGGTCGTCGTGCGGTGCGGTCGTCGTGTCGTCGCCGGCACCGCGCTCGCCGGCGGCCCAGGCGTCGACGTGCTCGCTGAGCAGGTGCAGGAGGGTGAGGTGTGTCTCCTGGATGCGCGCGGTGGCGGTGGCCGGCGCGACCAGCGTGATGTCGGCGTGCTCGGCGGCAGGCATGCCCTCCTCCGTCCCGCCGGTGAACAGGACGGTCACGGCTCCGCAGGAACGTGCCTGCTGCAGTCCGCGGACGACGTTGCCCGAGCGGCCCGAGGTGCTGAAGGCGATCACCATGTCCTCGGGCGTGGCGAGCGCCTGGACCTGGCGGGCGAAGACCTCGTCGAACGAGTAGTCGTTCGCGATGCACGACACGACCGTGGGGTCGGTCACCAGGGAGACGGCGGGCAGCGGACGGCGCTCGCGCAGGAAGCGTCCGATGAGCTCACCGGCGAGGTGCTGGGCGTCGGCGGCGCTGCCGCCGTTGCCGAAGGTGTAAAGGCGGCCGCCGCGACGGTAGACCTCGATGAGCCGGTCGCCCACGGCGCGCAGCGCGGGCAGGAGGGCGTGCAGCCCTTCGACGGCGGCGAGGTGGTCGGCGAGCTGGTCGGCGGGGGTGAGGGGCCCGCCTGGGCGGGCGATGGGGGTGGACATGTGTCTCCAGGGATGACAGCGGTGTGCGGCGGTCCGGCGGCCCGCCATGACGTTCGGGCGCGGGCACAGGGAGGGGCGGCGGGGGGACGTGGTGGGTGTACGGGACGGGAAGAGCGGTGGGTGCGCCGTGGCCGGGGCGCGGGCGACCGCGGCTTTGCGGTAGTCGTCCGCCTTGCCGCGGCTCGGCGGTCCGGCCCCTGACGGGAAGAGCGCGAAATACGAGGAGTGAACGATCAGTTGAGCTCCCCCTCGTCGTAAACGTGAGGTACGTCGACTGTGCCGACCAGTCGTTCGAAGGCGATGGCGGCGGCGCCGAGCACGCCGGCCCGGTCGCCGTTCGCGGCGGGGACAACGCGGACCGCCCGCGCCGCCGGGCGCATCGCGAGGCCGGCGACCGCGCTGCGTACGGGTGCCAGGAGTTGCTCACCGGCCCGGGTGACTCCGCCGCCCAGGACCACGACCTCGGGCTCGTAGAGGTTGACGATGGAGGTCACGCCCTGCCCCAGCAGCGCGGTGGCCTCGTCCCACAGCCGGGCGGCCAGCGGATCGCCTGCGCGTGCCTCGCGGGCCACGTCGGCGGCCGTGGCATCCTGCGGCAACGAGGTGTACTCCCCCCGCCCGACGGCCTCCCGGGCCAGCTCGCCCAGGGACGTGCCGGAGGCGTACGCCTCCAGGCACCCGGTCCGGCCGCAGCCGCGGCAGGGCCGGCCCTCGGAGCGGACGGTGATGTGGCCGGGTTCGCCGCCGTTGCCGGCCGCCCCGCGGTAGGTGCGTCCGTCGACGACGAACCCGCCGCCGATCCCCGTCGAGACCGTGAGATAGGCCAGGTGCCGGGTACCGCGGCCGGCACCGAAGCGCCACTCCCCCGCGGCGCCGGCCGTGCCGTCGTTGTCCAGGACGGCGGGCAGTCCGTAAGTGCTCTCGGCGAGCCGGGTGATGGGAACGTCGACCCACCCCGGCAGGTGCGGCGGGCACAGCACAACCCCCCGCGCGGAGTCCAGCGGGCCGCCGCAGCCGATGCCGCACCCCAGCAGCCGCGCCGGCGCGTCGCCCGGCTCCACGCCTGCCTGATCGAGCGCATGCTTCCCCAGGTCGAACAGGCGCGCGAGCGATGCCTCCGGGCCCCCTGCGATGTCGGTGGGACATGTCACGAACGACCGCACCTCGCCGTTGCCCCGCACGACTCCAGCGGCGAGCTTGGTGCCTCCTACATCCAGCGCGAGCACGGCATCTCGGGCGCGGATCTGTGGGGGGTGGGTCATTGTTTCCTCATCCCTTGCTTCCGGTCGTCGCCACGCCCTCGGTGAAGTGCCGCTGGCAGACGAGGAAGGCGATGATCATGGGCAGGGTGACGACGAGGGACGCCGCGCAGACGATCTCCCAGCGCATCTCACCACCGGCGCCGAACTGGTCCAGCACCGCCTTGAGTCCACGGGGCACGGTGTACAGGGCGGGGTCGCGAAGGTAGATCAGGGGGCGCACGAGGTCCGTCCAGGCGGCCTGGACCTCGAAGATGAAGGTGACGACGAGCGCCGGCCGGCACAGGGGAACGGCGATCCGCCAGAACAGCGTCCAGTAACTGGCGCCGTCGACGCGCGCCGCCTCGAACAGTTCGCGGGGCAGCCCCAGGAAGAACTGCCGCAGCAGGAAGATGTAGAAGGCGCTCCCGAACAGGTTGGGTGCCCACAGGGGTACCTGACTGCTGGCCAGGTGGAGCCAGTTCCACACCAAGTACTGGGGCACCATGGTGACCGCTGCCGGCAGCATCATCGTGCCGATCACCACGGCGAACAGGGCGTTGCGGCCGGGGAAGCGGAAGTAGGCGAATCCGAAGGCCACGAGCGCGCTGCTCACGGTGACGGTGACAGCGGCGGCGAGGGTGACCGCGACGCTGTTGCCGACCCAGGTGAGCAACGGCACCGCGTCCCAGATGGCGACGTAGTTCTGCCACTGCCACACATGCGGCACCAGCGCGTTGTCGAAGACGTCCGCGGAAGGCTTGACGGAGGCGCTGAGCAACCACAGGAACGGGTAGAGGAACGTCACCGTGGCGGCGCCCAGACCGAGCCCGCGCAGGATGCGGCTGAGGGTTCCGGCTCCGGCCCGGGACGTAAGAGTTCCCTCTCCCGCGTGACCGGGCAGCTTACGGCCCCGGTCGTCCCGGTGTGCGCGGCGAGCGGCCGCCTCGGTCGCGGAGAGCTGTGTCACCGCTCCTCCCCTTCGTAGTAGACGAACCGCTTGCTGACCCTGGCCTGGATGAGCGTGATGGCGACGATCACGAGGAACAGCAACCATGCGAGGGCGGAGGCGTAACCCATGTGGAGGTACTGGAAGGCCTGCTGGAAGAGGTAGACGACGTAGAACAACGCGGCGTCGTTGCTGTACGTCTGGGAGTTGGCACTGCCGAAGAAGGCGGTGTACGCCTCGGTGAAGGTCTGCAGCGACGCGATGGTGTTGACGACGAGGGTGAAGAAGAGGGTCCCGGAGATCTGCGGCACGGTCACATGGCGGAACCGGTTCCACCGGCCCACTCCGTCGAGTTCGGCCGCTTCGTACAGCTCACGTGGCACGCTGCGCAGCGCGGCGAAGTAGATGATCACCGTCGACCCGACCGACCAGAGGCTCGTCAGCACCAGGCCCGGTTTCACCCACTGGCCGTCCGTCGTCCAGCTGGGGCCGGTGATACCCACCCAGCCCAGCACCTCGTTGATCAGTCCGACGTTGCCGTTGAACAGCAGCAGGAAGAGGATGCCGATGGCCACGGGCGGGGTCATCACCGGCAGGTAGAAGATGGTGCGGAAGACACCCGAGGCGCGGCCGGCCTTCATCAGGAGCATCGCGAGCACGAGGGCCAGCGCCATCTGCAGGGGCACGCGCAGCGCGGTGAACACCAGCGTGTTGGTGAGGGACTTGGCCACCGAGGGGTCGGCGAAGAGCTGCTGGTAGTTGGCGGTGCCCACGCCGTGCGTGGTGCCGATGCCGTCGTAGTCGGTGAACGACAGAACCAGGCTGGCGATCATCGGGCCTGCGGTGAAGACGAGGAACCCGAAGACCCACGGGGACAGGAAGCCGTAGGCGGCCCAGGTCTCACGGCGGCGCCGGCGCTTCACGGCGGCGCCGGCCGCGACGGCACGTGGTGCGGGAGTGGTGGTCGTCATGGGGGTGGTCACCTGCCCTCGTTGGCGATGTCGAGGGCGCTCTGAGCCTGCCGCTGAGCCTGGTCGAGCGCCTGCCGCGGGCTCTGCTCACCGGAGAGCACCCGGTTGACCGCGTTCTGCCAGGCGTTCTTGAACTCCGTGCCCGCGGCGTTGGAAGGCACGGCGAAGCCCTGCCGGGAGATGTCGAAGAGGGTGCGGGTGGCCTTGTCGAACGCCGCGTTTCCGGTGGGCTTCCAGATGTCGTGCTCGATGATGCGGTCGGCCTGCAGGTTGCCCGTGACGTCGCCGGTGTAGGCGTGACCGGCGTCCCGCACCTCCTTGGCCTTGGTCCTCGCCGCGTGCACCCAGGTGCTGGTCGCCGTCATGGTCTTGATGAACGTGCAGGCCTCGTGGAGGTGGCGGGTGCCCTGGGGGATGGCCCATCCGAAGCCGGACGTCCAGTTCAGCGTCTTTCCTCGGCGATCCTCGAACACGCCGGTGGCGAGGGCCACGTCAGGGGACGAGCCGGCGAGGACGTCGACGTACCAGTCCTCCATCGGCATCGCCCCGATCTGGTCCGTGGCGAACTGGTTCTCGGCACCGAACTGGTCGAACGAGTCCCGCAGGGACTTGAACCGGCCCCAGCCGCCCTGGGCGTTGATCAGGCCGACGGTGTAGGTCAGCGCCTCAACGACCTTCGGGTCGCTCAGCCGCGCGGTGCGTCCGTCAGGGCTGATGAGGTCGGCGCCGTTGGCCTTCGCCCACAAGGGGAGGAATTCGGGGATCTTCGGATCGAAGCCGATGCGGGTGAGCTTCTTCCCGTCCGACTTCTTCAGCCGCTCGGTGAGGCTGCGCAGGGCCTCCCAGTCCCCCGTGTTCACGTCGGACGCCTGCATGCCGTTCTGTTTGACCACGTTGTCACCGATGAGCAGCAGGCGGCTGTTGTACGAGTCGGGCAGTGCGTAGACCGTCCCGTCGAGCGATCCCTCGGCGAGAGCCGTCTTGTTGAACAGGCCGAGGTCGATCCGCTCCTTCTTGATGCAGTCGGTCAGTGGCACCAGCGCTCCGCGGGCGGCGTAGCCTCCGATCAGGGTCCGGTCCATGTGCACGGCGTCGGGCGGATCACCCGCGGCGACGGCCGACAGGAACTGCTGCTCGTCGAACTGGCCCTCATTGACCTGGATGTTCAGACCCTTCAGAGCGGCTCGCGCCGTGTCCATACGGTCCGCGGCGAGGGCATCGTCCATGCCGTACCCCAGGGTGGTGAAGGTCGTCGACGCGGTGTCCGCGAGACTCACGCCACCGCACCCCGTGAGGACGGCGAGCGCCGCGGTCACGGAGACGAGCGCGAGAGTGCGGTGTGCGGTGCGGTGATGTGCTGCCACCATCGGCTCTCCTTTGAGGAAGCTGGCTACACGGGAGATCGAAGGGCTGACGCGACAGCAGGCGGGTCAGACGGCTCCAGGAGTGTGGCATCGATCCCACATGAGAACGTAACCACACCCCCTCCGTGCGTCAACGGGTCTGCGGGGACTCTTGGAGTCGAGGTGCGCATCGTTATCTCGCTTCAGCGGTCGCCCCGTTGGGCGCAGCGGAGGCAGCCGGAGCCGAACGTCACGCCGAGCCAGGTCCGGCAGAGCATCCCTCACAGCGGCACGCATGTCGGCGAACGGGCCATGTCGGAGCGTGGGAGTCGTCCTCACAACCTCGCACGAAGCCCACGGCCTCGTCCTCATGACGTTGCGTCAATCGGGTGTCGGGGCGGCCGGCGCGTGCCGCCCACACAGGGTCTTGCCCGACGGCCCGTCAGCCCTGCGGGACGGCGCGCGGGCGTCCAGGTACCGCGGCGCAGTTCGTGCGCGGGCTCAGCGCGCAGGTGCGGAGGTCGAGTCCCGAACCACCAGTTCCGGCTGGAGCACATGAGAGGCGCTGCGGCCGCCACCCCCGCGGCGCACCCGTTCGAGCAGCAGTCCGGCAGCACGCTCCCCCATGGCGAACACCGGCTGGCGCACCGCCGTCACAGCGGGGCTCACCATGCGCATCCATGGCAGGTCGTCGAAGGAGACCACGGAGCACTGCTCCGGCACGCGGACGGCCCGCCTCTTCAGCTCCAGCCACACCAGTTCCGCCACTACGTTGTTGGCGGCGAAGACGGCCGTAAGGGGAGGCTGCGAGTCCAGGAACCGGGCCACCTCCTCACGCGCGGGACGGTCGGTCTGCCCCAGGTCGAGGACGTACCGGCGCTGAGCGGTCACTCCGGCCGCGCGCAGAGCCCCCCGGTATCCCTTGAGCCGGTCGCGCCCCGTGTCCCAGAACGTCTCGTCAATCACGACGCCGACGGCCCGGTGTCCGAGGGCGAGGAGGTGGTCGACGGCTGCCCGTGCACCCGCCTCGCTGTCGATGCTCACCACGTCGCAGCCGCGCACGCCCGAGCGGCGGTCGACCTCCGTCACCGGCATGCCGTGTCCCACGAGCAGTTCGGTGGCTTGCCGGCCGACGGGAGCGAGGAGAACTCCGTCGGCCCGCATCGCGAGAAAAGCCCGGGCGGCGTCAACGGCCCGCTCCGCGCTGCCGTGGTCGTCGACCAGCACCACCTGGTAGCCCTCGGCCGACAGGGTGTGTTCCACCCCGGCGGCCAGTTCCGCGTAGAACTGGTTGCGCAGGTCGGACACCAGGAGGCCGATCACCCCACTGGCCCGGCCCTTCAGAGTCCGGGCGGACACGTCCGGCACGTATCCGAGGCGGTCGGCCGCCGCCTGCACCCGCTCCCTGATGTGCTCCGCGACGTACCCGCTCCCGCTCAGGGCCCGGGAGGCCGTGGAGCGCGAGGTCTGTGCCGACTCGGCGACGTCGCGCAGAGTCACCCGCGTCCGCTTGCCCCGCTCCGGCCCGCCGCCTGCCATGGCCCCCCGCCTTTCTCCCTGTCAACGGGACGCGCACGCCACCGGCTCCACAGCTCACGCAGCGCAGCGTAGTCGAGTTCCTCCAACGGTTCGCCGGTGCGGTCCAGGTGGCTGGAGACGTACAGGGCGGGCACGCCGAGTCGGTCCTTGACGCGTGTGTAGGCACGCCACTGCTCCCGGTCCGGCGCACACCAGTCGTCGGTGTCGATCAGTGTGTCCGGACAGGCCGCGGCGGCCACGGCGGCGCGCATCCGCATCTGCGGTACCACGGGCGCCCACGGATCGGGATCGTCCAGGCGGAGCATGTCGTTGAGGCGGACCATGTCCGTCACGTCGGCGAACGCGGGGTGCGGTGTGTGCGTCACGACCAGCGCGTCGGGCTTGGTCTGCTTGGCGGACCTGTGGAGGACCGCGAGGTATTGGTGCAGCAACGCGATCCCCCACCGGCCTGGTTGGGCGGTCAGGCCTTCGCCTGTCGGCGTGTCGGCGGTGAAGTCCACCTTGAGTCCGTCGGCGTTCAGGCCGTCCGGGTCGAGAATGCGGCGGACGTTCTCCGCGAGCAGCGCTCGCGCGTCAGGGCGACCGGGGTCCAGGGTCACGGGACGGCCGTCACCTGTGCGCACGCACCATTCTTCCGGTACGCCCTCCGTGGACCAGGCCTTCCACCACAGCAGCACCCGCCGGCCCCGCGCGTGCTGCCGCTCGATCCAGCCGCGCAGGTCGGGCCAGCGTTCCTCGTCGGGCTCCCAATGGCCGTAGCTGCGCTGCCACTTGTCGTCCACGACGACCGTCCCCGGGTCCAGTCCGTGCTCACGCAGATGCTCGAGGTGGGCGTCGTACTCCGCCTGCGTGCTCAGGTCGGGGGCCGGCACACCGGTGACACGGGTCCTGGCCATCTGGGCCCCCCAGCCGCAGAACATCGGCTCGCTCCACCACAACGGACGTGCCCCGGGGCCTTGGTACGGGACGGCGGCCCAGCCGTGCCCCTCCAGCCAGCGCCGGTGGGCGTGCAATCCCGCGTACGGGTCGGTGTGCCCCGGCGAGACCAGGACGGCCGGAGTGCGGTACCGCCCGTCGACCTCGGTGTGTCCCTCGTACTCCAGTCGCAGGTGGAGGCCGCCGTCGGAAGGCACATAGTGCAGTTGAGTGAACGTCAGGTCCCTCACGTCGGCGCCGACCGACAGGGTCCACCACGGCAGGGGGCCGCGCGCTCGCGCCGGATCGGTGTCATCGGGGAACCGGTTCTCCGAGAGGGCCAGGCAGAGCGGAGCGGGGGTGAAGAACCAGTGCCCACGCCCGGGCCGAGCGTCACCCACCACGCCGATGACCGCGCTCTCCCCTGCACCGCGCAGCAGGCGCCTGGGCGGGCCGGGATTGGGGCTGAACAAAGTGGAGAACGCGTGGCCGCTGGGCCGCAGTCCTCCCCCGCGCCCGCCGAACGCGGCACGTACCGCGAGGCACAGCACGTCGCGCAGCAGGCCTCGGCCCGCAACCTCCCAGCTGATCTCCGGTCCTTCGTCTGTGCACACGACGCGGGTCAGCGCCTCCCGCCAAACCGTGCTACGGCGCGGGACGACCAGCACCGGGCGGTCGTCCTCCGTGTGCCATGCGACAGGCCCCGTCTCCAGCGTCTCGTCCGTGCCGTCCGTGCGGTCGAGCGCGCCCGCCAACTGGAGCTCGACCGGGTGTCCGCCGCCGGCGGCGTGCACGAACGCCGTCTGGCCGTGCGCCGGCAGGGTCATCCGCCATCGCGCGGCCCTGATCGTGACCGTGCCGTCCTTGCGGCACACCACCTCGGGTGCGGTCGACTCGGCCCCCTTCGCGCCCGCGGCACGGGTCATCGCACACTCACCAGAGCCTCGGCCTGCTGACCCAAGGCAATCTGACCGACCGACATGTCGACGCCCACACGCTGCCGCTCCGTGCTCCGCTCGTCCGCCGGTATCCGCACGGCGAACGTCTCCGTCACCGACTCCCCGGCCCCGGCCTTCACTTCACGGAACGGCGGCTCGGCACTCCAGCCCCGCGGCAGCACGGGGACGAGCCGGACAACCTCGGCATGCGGCAGGGGGTTGCGGGCCTCCACGGTGACCCGCAGCGTGTCGCCCGGCGCGCGTACGGAGCGGTAGGGCGTGAGGCGGGCACCCAGGCCCTCGGCCTCCAGGTAGAAACCGGCGGGAAGAAGCTCGCGGTGCAGCCGTGCCAGGTGCTCCCCCTCCGACGCCAGCATGTCCAGGTAGGCCTCGGTGACCTCGTAGGGCGGCCAGTGCCCGCTGATCAGCACATCTGGCCGCAGTCGCCGGTAGAGGTCGGCGCTGCGGGCGAAGTCGTCGATGCGGAAGCGGTTGCGGTACTGGTAGTTGAGGATCTCGACCTCACCGCGTACCGGATCCCACGCGGTGTTCTGCTGGTCGCCGCTCGCCACGATGCGGCGTCCGTCGACGTTCATGGAGTACGCGGAGGCGTACAGGGTGTGCCCGGGGAGGTCGTGGACACCGATCTCGTACTCGCGCCAGCGGAATGCCCCCTCGCGGGGCAGGACGCGATCGACCGGGATCGGCTCGTACCACAAGCAGGGCAGATCCCAGTCGGTGGGCACGGACAGGACCTCGGCAATGTGCGCGGGCGACCAGACTTCGGTTCCGTGCACCTCGCGAAGCAGGTTGAACCCGGCGACGTGGTCGTCGTGGTAGTGCGTGGGCAGCGCGACCTCCACCCGGTCGACGCCGTACTGACGCCGCAGCGCTTCGACGGAGGCGAGCAGGGGCCGCCGTGAGGAACGGTCGTGTCCGCCGGGCAGCCCGGTGGTGAGGTCGTAGCCGAAGTCCAGCAGGAGCGCGCCGCCCTGATCCGACAGCAGGGCGTAGGACTGCGCCACGCTCGTGGTGTTGCGCAGCAAATGGGGTGTAACGGGCTCCCACGGCCGGTCCAGCAGCGCTTCGGGATCCCAGGGCGTACGCCGCCGGGAGTCGATCAGTTCGCGCAGCAGGGGCGTCAGACGTGCCACGGCCGCTTCCGGGTCGGTGACCGGTTCACCGTGCGAGGGCAGCAGGAGATCCACCCGCTCACGCAGCAGCAGGGCGCAGGACAGGACGGTCGCGGCGACTCCCTCCAGGCCGGCGTTCGGGTGGAAGCCCGTGTAGGCCCACTGGGTGGCGGCCAGGGACCACACGCGGCCGTCGCCGTGTATCAGGTCGCCGGTGAACGCCAGCCTGCGGCCGCAGGTTTCGACGAGGTAGCCGACCGAGCCGGGGGTGTGACCCGGGAGCGGCAGCGTGGTGATGTCGAAGGCGCCGAAGCGCCGGGTGCGGTACTCGGGCACCGTCCCGGTGACGGGCACCTGCCACAGCAGTGAGAAGCGGTCCTGTCGGACGTCGTAGTCGTTGTCCAGTGGCCTGGTCCGCCAGTGTTCGTCGACGTCGTCGATGAGGTGTCGCTCCGCCGGCGGCACCCAGATGCCGATTCCGCGGGCCGACGCGAGCGCCAGGCCTTGGACCTGATCCCGGTGGTGGTGCGTCACCAGGATGTCGGTGACCCGGGCGACGCCGACCTCGACCAGGTGGTTCAGCACACTCCCGGAACCGAAGTCGACCAGCACTGCCTCGTCGCCGTGCCGCAGGAGGTAGACGTGACAGGTGTCCTCCCAGCGAAAGACGTCTTGACCCACCTGAGTCCAGCCCACGTCCAGCACTTCCTCTCTCCCGTGACGACTGACCGGCGGCATGGGAACGATGCCAGATGGGAACGATGCCAGGCGCCGCATACGACGTCAATGGAGTCGCCCTGAGCGGAAGTCGCCTGCGCCAGCAGCACTTTCGGGACGAATGGGTGCTCCAGCAGGCATGCCATCGAGTCACCCGACGCCCGACTCACCACCTTCTATCCCCGTGCTCCAGGGACCCCAGGCAAGCAGCCGGCGAACTCACCGGCCGACGCGCAGCGCAGTAGCGCTGTTCGAAGGCTGCCGTGTCACCCCGGCGTGGGACGTGACCTTCGAGGATGTCCGACGGATGGACCCGTACGCGGGTGCGCGGACCACTGTCATAACGGCGGCGCAGACCCACGGCTGACCGCGGAGCGATGGGGGCCGGATCAAGTGAAAGACCTCCGGGCGGCGGAGCGTTTGCAGCGTCGGCCGATTTGGCGTCGCGTCTTGCCCTCGTGATGCGGCGTTCGCAACAGTCCTGGGTGCGCGGGTCGACGCGCACGCGAGTCTGCACGACTGGCCGTCGCCGATGTCGATGTCGATGTCGCCGGCCGTGCCCGATTCCGCGGCGGCCGGCACCGTGGGGCCGGTGCCCACGTTCCGGGGGTCCCGTTGCAGGCGGGCTCCATCCGGCTCTCGGGCTCGGACGCCTCGGACCCCTCAGACGTCCGGTGGCCAGCCGACTGGACGGTCGTGGCTGACGCCCCTCTTGGCCTCATCCCCTCGAACCCATGGCCAGGGGACCGTCGACACGCGGCACAACCGTGCCCGCGCCCCCCACTACAACCGGCTCGCCACGAGGCATCCGGTGCGGGTGCCCCGTTCCCTCGGAGAGAGGAGACCGCACAGGCAATGGATCACGCCGTCCCGCTTTCCGGGTACCGTCAGGGTATGAGTCACCCACACCCCGAACTGAAAGCAGCCCCACCCCTTCCCGAAGGAGGGCTGCGGGTCATCGCCCTGGGCGGCCTGGGTGAGATCGGCCGCAACATGACCGTCTTCGAGCACGCCGGCAAGCTGCTCATCGTCGACTGCGGCGTGCTGTTCCCCGAGGAGACCCAGCCCGGCGTGGACGTGATCCTGCCGGACTTCACCTCGATCCGGGACCGACTGGACGACATCGTGGCCGTGGTACTCACCCACGGCCACGAGGACCACATCGGCGGCGTGCCGTACCTGCTGCGCGAGCGGTCCGACATTCCTCTCGTCGGCTCCAAGCTGACGCTGGCGTTCCTGGAGGCCAAGCTCAAGGAACACGGGATCCGGCCGCGCACGGTGCGGGTGCGGGAGGGCGACCGGCGCGGCTTCGGGCCCTTCGACTGCGAGTTCGTGGCGGTCAACCACTCCATCCCGGACAGCCTCGCGGTCGCGATCCGCACCAGCGCCGGGATGGTGCTGCACACCGGCGACTTCAAGATGGACCAGTTCCCTCTCGACGATCGCATCACCGATCTGCGCGCCTTCGCCCGCCTCGGCGAGGAGGGCGTGGACCTGTTCCTCACCGACTCCACCAACGCCGAAGTACCCGGCTTCACCACCTCCGAGCGTGAGCTGAACCCCGCGATCGAGCAGGTGATGCGCACCGCGCCGCGCCGGGTCATCGTCTCCAGCTTCGCCAGTCATGTGCACCGCATCCAGCAGGTCCTGGACGCCGCCCACCAGCACGGCCGTAAGGTCGCCTTCGTAGGCCGGTCGATGGTCCGCAACATGGGCATCGCCCGTGACCTGGGTTATCTGAAGGTCCCGTCCGGTCTGGTCGTGAGCACTAAGGAGCTGGAGAAGCTCCCGGACCACAAGATCACTCTGGTGTGCACCGGCTCCCAGGGCGAACCGATGGCCGCCCTGTCACGGATGGCCAACCGCGACCACGTGATCCGCATCGGCAAGGGCGACACCGTCCTGCTCGCCAGCTCCCTCATCCCCGGCAACGAGAACGCCATCTACCGGGTGATCAACGGACTTACCCGGTGGGGCGCCCACGTGGTCCACAAGGGCAACGCCAAGGTGCACGTCTCCGGGCACGCCAGCGCCGGCGAACTCGTCTACTGCTACAACATCGTCAAACCCCGACACGTCATGCCCGTGCACGGCGAATGGCGCCACCTGCGGGCCAACGGTGACCTCGCCATCCGCACCGGTGTCGACCCCGACCGGGTCGTCATCGCCGAGGACGGCGTCGTCGTCGACCTCGTCGACGGGCGCGCGTCCATCACCGGCAAGGTCCCCGCCGGCAACGTCTACGTGGACGGCATGGAAGTCGGCGGCGCCACCGAGGCGTCCCTCAAGGACCGCCTCACCCTTGCCGCTGAAGGCGTGGTCACGGTGGTGGCGATCGTCGACGCGGACACCGGCGCCCTCGCGGAGGCCCCCGACTTCCTGGCCCGGGGCTTCGTCCACGACGACACCACCTTCGAGCCGGTCATCCCTGTCATCGAGAAGACCCTGGCCACCGCGGCGGAGGAAGGAGTCGGGGACGCGCGCCAACTCGAACAACTCGTCGCCCGCGCCGTGGCGAACTGGGCGTTCCGCACCCACCGCCGCAAGCCCCTCATCATCCCCGTCATCATCGACGCCTGAGCCACAGCCCGGCAGCACGGTCTGCGGTTCCAGTCGTCGCCCCGCGTGCATCGGGGTCGGGCGCGGGCGTCAGCAGCCACCCCCAGGAGGCCGGGGTGGCTGCTGCGAGGACTCTGGGGGCGGCGGAGGCCACGGCGCCCGTGGAGTCGCACGACGTGGTCGCGCACGCTCAAGGAGCACCTCGGCGGTCGGTGGTCTTGCCGCAGGGAAGGCGGTGTACAGGTGGGCGAGGTCCCGGACACCCTCGCATGCCGTGAGTCCTGGCGGATCTTCCGCAGTGGCCCGTTCGCAGCCCGAGTCAACCCGGGACCGAGCAGTCCAGGATCCGCCCGTCCACCGTCCCCACGACCAGCCGCTGTTGCTCTGCCCGGTACGCGACGGACACCGGCGTGACCGGGTGGCCGTGCGCGCGCAGGGTGTGCCGGGCTCGGACCTCGCCCGTCGCCGTGTCCAGGGTCTCCACCTCACCGGTGAGGTACACGACGTACACCCTCCGCTCGTCGCCGTCGAGATCCGCGAGCGGCTTGTCGGTGCCGTACACCCAGCGTGCCTGTCCGTCCGGCAGTCGGCGGCTCACGACGTATGTCCCCTCGCGGGCTTCCCCGTAGGTGGCGCCCTGTTCGTACGACCGGCCCGCGTGGACGAGGGTGTGTGTCAGCTCGACGGCGGGGCCGAACCAGGGCCTGAGTGCGGACGCCGGGTCCCAGCGCAAGGGGAAGAGGGCGCGCACAGCGGGGGGACCGTGGGCGCCTGGAGGGTCGATCGCGTGGATCCACGGCGCGTCGTCGTCCGGGCCGGGGCCGTCCACATACAGCAGACGGGCGCTGTGTCTGACGCGCAGCGCCGGGGAGTTGGAGCTGCTGGGGCCGAGGCCGAGGCGTGCCGCCTCCTCATTCGTGGGGGCGAGCAGCAGCGCGGCGTGTGCGTCGCGCCCTTGTGGACGCAGGGCGAGCCAGCCTTCGTCCGTGGCGCACAGTGCGGGGACCGATGGCACGTCCACGCGGTCCACCGCGCCACCGTCAGCCGTCGATATCCGCCGAACAGTGGTCGCGCGGTCAACCGGGCGACCGATCACTTCGTCGCGCCGGTAGCCCCGGTACGTCACCCACGCCGACTCGCCGTCAAAGGCCGCCTCGACCCGGACGCTCCCCTCCCCGTCCGCAGGAAGAGCCCACCTCAGCGCGCCCGACGGATCCCAGCATTCGAGGTCCGTGTGCCGGCCGGTGGCAAGCACCCGGCCGTCGGCCAGCACCGCCAGGTCCCGCACCTCCGCCCGCCGCCGCCACCGGCCCTCCGTCAGCCGCGCGAGGGTGTTCTCCACACGCGGGTCGTAGAGGAGCCCGCTCTCGACCATCGGATGGCGTGTGTCGTCGGGGTCGACCAGACCGGCCGGAGCAGACATCCAGTCGTCCACCGCGACGGCCAGCTCGAAGCCCTTACGGAAACCGCCGTCCTTGTCCTCGGGGGAGAGCAGCATCGCGAGCCTGCCGTCCTCCAGCCAGCGCAGGTGGCGCACTTGGCGGCTCTTGCTCAGCAGGTTCGTCACGCGCCCGGTCTCCAGGTGCAGCAGGAGCAGCTGTCCCTGAAAGTCCCACGAGCCGTCGTAGCGGCCGGTACCGACGGCGACGAGCGGCAGCTCGGGGTGAGGCTCGATGGCGCATACGGGGTAGCGGGAGGCGACGACGTGTCGCGGACGGAGGGTGCCGGCCTCGTACACGCCGATCCGGTAGCCGAGCCAGTGACCCGCACCGCGCCACATGACGTGCCCGAGGTCACCGGCCGCGATGACACAGCCGTGACCCTCGTCGGTCACCGCCCACACGGGGCGCCCGATCTCGGCGAACGGCTGGTCCCCGAGTACCCGGCGGACGCTCAGCTCATCCGGCACGACAACCTCCCCCTCCCAGCTGGCGCACAGTCTGCCAGTCCCGGCGCCTTCCTGCGGTCTTCCGAGGGCAGCGGCTCATCCATGTACGTGATCGGGAACAGATCCTTGCGGCACGCGTACCGAGGCCAGGTCGCAGACTGCCGTTTTGGCATCCCGAGGAGCAACCCCAGCAATTCCCCAACTCTCGTTTGGAGGAAGCCATTTATGGGGGCCGGGGTGAGCGAGCAGCCGCGCTCGCCGGCTTCCTGGGCACCGTTCCCGTCCTCGTCGCACCACTCGCCGACGGGTACGCGACGGGCCGGCAGCAACTGTCTGGCACCCCGACCGCCGCAGCACCGAGGAGGAGACATCTGAGGCCTGTGCCTCTTGCTACCACCCGTGGTGACTTCGACGCTGCCCTCGTCGTCAGGACCGACTACCAGGACGACCGGGCGTGTCGTGACGGTCACCACGCTGACGCGCCAGGACTGCGTGGACGACGAGGACTACGAGCAACTCACCGAGCTAGACAACGTCGAATTCGTTACCTTCCGGGTCCTGCAGCAGGACGGCGTAATGCCCCATGTCCGGCTCATCCGTGATCCGAAGCACGCTGGCGCCGGCGTTGACCAGTCTTTCCACCGTGGAGGTGACCCGCTGCGTGCGGACCGCCAGCGGGACGTCGCGCCCGCCGCCGACCTTCAGGTCCAGGTGTATCCGGTTCTTGGCGGCTTTTGGTTCCGGAACCTGCTGGAACCACACCCGGGGCCCTCGTCCTGCGGGATCCACGATCGACTCCGGGGTGTCGCCCGCCCCTGCCGGCAGCTCTTCTTCGGGCACCCCCATGGCTGCCCAGTACTCCCGCCACGTGGCATGGCCGCCCGGTGGAGGTTCGGGTACGTATCCCAGAGCCTCACTCCAGAACGCCACCAGCCTCTGCGGGTCGGCACAGTCGATCGTCAGTTGCAACGTCATCTCCATGACCAGAGCCTGACAGACACCTCTGACATTCATGCCGGACCGAACCCCGCAGGCGGGAGAGGCACACGTTCGAAGTACGCCTTGGTCGAGCGCCTGGACTTCGGCCGCGTTCCGGAATCCGGATCCCGCGAAGGGGGCCCTTGCAGGCCAAGCACCTTTCCCGCGGCCGTCCTTGCTGACCGCACCCAGAGCAGGATCCTGTCGCCGGCAGCGGACGCGCTGGCGGCGATCACGGGCCCATCACCCGGAACATGCCGATCGAGTCGTGGATGGCGGTATCGGCGAAGCCGAACATCTCGTAGAGGAAGCGGGCGGGGCCGTCCGCGATCAGCGAGACGTAGGCGGTGGCGGGCGCCCGGCGTTCCAGTTCCTCGGTGAGCGCGGCCATGATGCGCCTGCCCAGGCCGCGTCCTTGGTGGGAGGGGTGGACGCAGATGTCGACGATCTGGAACGCGGTACCGCCGTCACCGATGATCCTCCCCATGCCGATGGGCTCCCCCTTGTGGTGGAGGACCACCCCGTGCCAGGTGTGGGGCAGGGCGATCGCGACCGCCTCGGGGGCCTTGTCAGAAAGGCCGGCATCGGTGCGCAGCCGGCGGTAATCCTCGGCGGAGGGCACGCCCACGCTCAACTCGTACGGGTCGTCCAAACTGTCCGCCTCCGTTCGTGCGTCGTGCGCGGTGAGGGCTTCGGTGATGCCCGACCGCTGGTCAATGGCCGGCTTCGGCGTGGTCGCCATGGTCGCTGAGCTGCGCTTGGAACCAATCGTGCAGGGCGTCGACCAGGGCGGGCTCGACGGTGGTGTAGGTGAGGGTGGCTCCGTCGGACCGTTCCCGGTAGCGCACCTCGATTCGCTCGTAGCCGTCTTGCAGTGCTGCCAGGCCCGGCATGCTGCCGCCGTGGATCCGCGCGGGGTCGCCGAAGTCTCCCCGTCCGAACGCCTTGGCCTCCTGCTTCAGGTGGGTGCGGATGAGCGCTATCTGCTTGGCGTCATCGGGCTGGTCTGCGACGACGTCCTGGATGCCGCCAGATTCGGCCGGGGTGAAGTGGTGGGTGGTCTCTTCGAGATCGAAGGGCATCACGCTCCGGCCGCGTTCGGCGACCGCTTGCTGCCGGCCGGTCCGCCCCTGGTCGCCGCCCTGCTGCGGGCCGCCGATCCACAAGGCTGCGCCCAGTACCGCGCCGGCACATGCCGTAATGATGCCGGCTGACAGCAGCAGACGTCTTGCGCTGTTCATCGAGTACCTCCGTGAGCATGTCCAACGCGTCAGGCACGCCCGACGGTTGCGGGTGACATGGCTGCTGTATGGCCTGCAGGGTCCACGGGTCGTCGGCCTTGTCCTCGCCTCGGTTGCGGAGATGCGAACATGGCCCGCCCCATTGGGCTGGGGCCTACTCGTGCTCGGCGGGGATCAGCCACCGGGCGATGACGCCGGAGACCGCGGCCAGGCCGGCGGCGACGAGGAATGCGTTCTCGAAACCGGCAGCGGTCTGGGCACCGGTGCGGGCAGCGATGCTCGCGGCAGCGGCGCTGGAGACGGCCGCCGCGCCGGCCGCGGCACCGAACTCGTGGAAGGTGCTGACGATGCCCGACGTCACACCGGCCTCGTGGGGGGCGACGCCGGCCAACGCGGTGGCAGAGGCGACCACGAACAGAGCGCCCAGACCCGCAGCGGCGACGCTCACGCCGGTGACCATCGCGGCGGTTCCCGACCCAAGCACCGGAACGAGGAACCCGGCGGCTGCCACAGCCAGGGACATCACAGCCAGCAGTCGTGCCCCCAGACGGCCGATCACGCGGCCGGCAGCTGCGGCGGCGGCCATGGTCAGCAGCGCCACCGGCAGGAACAGTACGCCCGTCATCAGGGCACCGTGGCCCTGGCGGTTCTGGAGATAGAAGGAACCGAGGAAGAAGGCCCCCACCATCAGTGCCGTGGTGACGGCGATGACGAAGGTGCCCGCCACCACGGGGCGCCGACCCAGCAGCCGCAGGTCCATCAGCGGTGCCGCCGCCCTGCGTTGCCGGACGGCGAAACTCGCGTAGAGGGCTGCCGCAGAGGCGGCCAGAGCGACCGTGAGGAGGTCGAGCCAGCCGTGGTCACCGGCACGGATCAGGGAGTAGATGAGGGCGCCGGTCGCCGCGGCGACCAGGACGGCCCCGGCTATGTCGAGGGAGCCGGTGCCCGCGCGGGGAAGGCTCGGCAGGATCCGGGCGAGCGCGAGAAGGATGATCAGACCGACGGGGACGTTGACGAAGAACACCCAGGCCCAGCCCGGACCCGCCGTGATCAGCCCGCCCAGCAGCACGCCGAGCGCGGCACCCCCGCCACCGAGCGCCGACCAGATACCCAGCGCGCGGTTGCGCTCCTCGCCGTCGAACAGCCGCACCACCACCGACAGCGCAGCAGGCGACAACATTGCGGCACCCGCCCCCTGCGCGCTCCGGGCGGTGAGCAGCAGCGGGGCGCCGGTGGCCAGTCCGGCGGCCAATGACGCGCCGGTGAACATGGCGAGCCCGGCCAGGACGATGCGCTTCGGGCCGAACAGGTCCGCGGCCCGGCCGCCGAGCAGCATCAAGCTCCCGAATGTGAGGGCGTAGCCGCTGACCACCCAGGTCAGCGTCGCGCGGCCCAGGCCCAGTTCGTCACCCATGTCAGGCAGTGCGATCGCGACCACCGTGATGTCGAGGATCAGCATCAGCTGGGCCAGCCCGAGCAGTCCGAGGGCCGTCCAGCGCAGCGGATGCGGCGCATCCGGTGCGCGTGTGGTGGTGGTTTCCGCGTCACTCATGACACTCCCCCTCACAAACAAGTCGTACAGCGGTGTTCAGGTTATACACGCCAGGGGCATAACTTGAACAGCCCTGTACGACTTACTGGGGTACAGTTGGCGCATGGGCAGCAAGAACTCCCCGGGCACCAAACGCGCCGACGCTCTGCGCAGCATCGAAGCGATCGTGCAGGCCGCCGCCGAATGCCTCGGACGGAACCCCGAGGCGAGCCTGAGCGAGATCGCGCGGGCCGCAGGCGTGGGCCGGGTGACGCTGTATGCGCACTTCACCTCACGGGCGGAGGTAGTGGACGCGGCGATGAGCCGCGCCATCGACCGGGGCAACGAAGTACTGGACACGGTCGACCTCACCGGCGACCCCCAGCTCGCCCTTGCCCGGTACATCGAAGCGGGCTGGCCTCTGGTGGACCAGGCACGGGCGCTGCTCGCCGCCGCGCAACGCGAACTTCCCGCCGGACGCATCCGCGAACTGCACGCCGCCCCCGCCGCCCGGGTCGAGACGCTGGTCGCCCGCGGCCGCGCCGAAGGCGCCTTCCGCAGCGACCTGCCGATCGCCTGGATGGTCAATGTCCTGCACGCGCTCATGCACAGCGCGGCAGAGGAGATTCGCGCCGGCCGCCTTACCTCCGACCACGCCGCCGACCACATCACAGCGACAGCCCTCGCCGCCTTCACCCCGCCCGGCAGACCAGTACCCGGCAGTGGCAGCGGGACGTAACACCAAAGGCCTCGCGGCAGCTCGGCACATGAGGGCACGTCAGCCGCCCAAGGCCGACAGCCGAATCAAGGCGGTACGGGCACGTCGAACTGCTCAGCACGGGGTGCCTCGCGCGATCACCCCGAGCCCGTCAGCAGCTCACCCCTATGGGCGCCTGCTTCGCTGCGCTCGGCCGCACCCAGGTCCGTCGAGGAGAGCCCTGCCGCGGGACAGCTCACCGCGGTGACCATTCGCGCCAAGGGCCTAGCTGTAAGTGCCGATCAGGCCCAGCGCCCCTCTGGTCCATCAGTTTCGTGCCTAACGTGAGCCCGTGAACAACTACGTTATCCGGGCGGCCCGACTGTTCGACGGGAGCGTGTGGTCCGGCCCTCGCGCC
Organism: Streptomyces sp. NPDC086077; assembly: GCF_040686175.1. Lineage (NCBI taxonomy): Bacteria > Bacillati > Actinomycetota > Actinomycetes > Kitasatosporales > Streptomycetaceae > Streptomyces > Streptomyces sp. NPDC086077. Next base: position 84,370 of record NZ_JBFBJT010000003.1, read on the forward strand.
CTGTACGTCGAGGAGGGACGCATCGCGAAGGTCACCGGCGTCGCCGACGCGGAGTCCGACCTCAGCGTGTCCGAACTCATCGATTTCGGGGACGACGCCAGCGTCGTGCCGGGGCTCATAGACACCCACCTGCACCTCGCTTTCGACGCCGGCGCCGACCCCGTCGCCACCCTCACCGGCTCCCACGACGAAGCAGTGCTGGATCAGATGCGGCGTGCGGCCGACACGGCAGTGTCGGCCGGCATCACGACCGTGCGTGACCTGGGCGACCGCGCGTACTTGGCGGTGGCGGTGGCACACGAGTTCCAGCACCACCCGGACCGGGGCCCGCACGTCGTCGCTGCAGGCCCGCCCCTGACGCCCGCCGGTGGGCACTTCCACTTCCTCGGGGGCGAGACCGAGGGGCAGGACGCCCTGCGGGCCGCCGTCCGTGCACGCAAGGAGCGGGGGTGCGACGTGGTCAAGGTCATGGTCAGCGGCGGTCACATGACGCCGGGTTCGAAGCCCGCTTACGCCTCGCAGTACACCCTCGACGAGCTGCGGATCGTCGTCGAGGAGGCGCACGGGCTCGGACTGCCGGTGGCCGCGCACGTGCACGGCACGGCCTCGATATTCGACGCGTTGGACGCGGGTGTCGACACGCTGGAGCACGTCAGTTTCATGACCCCCGCGAAGGGGTCGCCCCGAACGATGATGCCCTGGCCGCGGTGGCCGGAACAGCGCGTTCGCCAGCGTGACGATGGGCTTGGATCCCACCGTGCCGCTGCCGCCGCCTCTCGCCGCGGAGCTGGCCAAAGCTCGGGCAGGATACGGAGCCCTTCACGAGAGAGGGGCACGCGTCGTGGTGGGCACGGATGCCGGTGTCGCGCCGTTCAAGCCGCACAACGTGCTGCCCCACGCGGTCGCCGAACTCCGCACGGTCGGGTTCTCGGCCGAGGAGGCCCTGTCCGCGGTGACCGCGGTCGCCGCGGAGGCGGTCGGCCTCGAAGGCCGCAAAGGACGACTCGCCGCCGGCTTCGACGCCGACGTGCTCGTCGTCAACGGTGATCCGTCACAGGATCCGGCGGCGCTCCGGAATGTGACCGCGGTATTCCGTCGAGGGATCCGCGTGCGCTGACAGCGACCGGACCTCCCGCGCTGTCGAGGGGACTCGGCATGGAGAGTCCTAGACCACACGGCTCTTTGAGGGTGAGGGCCCCGGCACGTTCCGCCCGGGGCCCTCTCGCACCCTCTCGCTTTCCACACCGAAAGGCGGGGAAAGCAGGTCCGCGACCGCTGTGTCCTAGCGGTGCAGCCACTCCAGCACGTCCGACGGCGCCAATCGACGCGCACGATCCTCGTAATGGGCGAGTTCGCCAGAGGTGAGCACCTTTCGCCCCGTGTCGGAGGCGCCCCGGTGGAAAAGGCCTCAGGGTCCTTGAGAACGCCGCCCGCGTTGGGTGCAAGCCGGTGGGCACGAGACTTCATGCCGTCGAACGTGGCGGCCGCAACAAGCGCGGGCCACGCTTAATCGGCGCACGTTGCGATCCCTGCACGCTTCATGGATTCTCGTTGCAGCGGGCGCTGTAATATCAATTGAGTCGATACGCGCCCTCACCGCCAAATCTGGTCCACCGCAGAGGTGGAGACCCCGGACGCATTCCGTTATTGGTCGGACGCCGTCTGTGACGCCTGTTGCGTCCGTCTCGCGGCCAGGACGACGGGCGGCGCCCCTCTCTCAGGCCGGGTCGAGCGCAGTGTCGTGGACAATCTCAGCATTTCGATCGTGTCCTCGAAACAGCAGGAAGTAGCCAGGACGAAGCGCCTGATCGAGCTCGACCAGGCGGAATTCGTCCTGGCCTACGTTCAGATGAAGGGAGCGACACGCTTGCGGCAGGACGGCCGGCATGTCGCGATGTCGCCAGGATCCATGGCCTTTACCGACAGCGCCCGTCCCTACGTCTTGGAATTCGACGAGGACTTCCCGCAACTCGCCGTGCAGGTGCCTCGCTCCATGCTGCCGAGCCGTGTGCTCGCTGACGCCACAGCGGTCGAGCTGAACGGCTCCGGGCCCGGGAGGCTGGTTGCGAACTTCCTGGTGGGTCTGGAACGTGAACAGCGACTCGACGCGGACGCGGTGGCATCGATGATGCCGCACACACTGGGACTGCTCGACTTCGCTCTCGAATGGGCCGGGAAGGGACGCATCAGCCACAAAGGCGACGCAGCGCTCACCCGCGAGCGGATCCACCACTTCGTCCGGCGTCACGTCCACGATCCCTCCCTGGACGCGTCCACCGTCGCCACCGGCTGCCACATATCCCGGCGTACCCCTCTTCCGTGCCCTCTCCTCGGACAATGAGACGCTCACGGGCCTCATCCGCAGGTTGCGGGTCGGACGTGCCCAGCAGATCTTGCGCACGGCACCGCAACGGCCGCTTCACCTCGTGGCTCAGCAGTCCGGCTTCGGCAGTGCGGCTCAGTTGCACCGCGCTTTCCGCACTGTCACGGGTACAACCCCTGGCGTCTATCGGGAGATGTGGTGATCAGCGGGCAGTCAGCCCGAGGAGGTGGTCTCGCGTGGCGAAGGTCTGCTTCGAGGGCACGTCGACGCAGGAATCACTCCTCGTCGGCATGAGGACACCTGAGCGCACGCGCCGGAAGCGGTGAGATCCGCGTTCATGCCACCCTCGGCACCGCCTTCGCAGGCGCCATCTCATCAGCCGGCGCCGACGGCGTCTTCCTCGCCCGCCCCACGAGCCCATGGCAACGCGGTACGAACGAGAACACGTTCGCCATACCCACTGCCACCTGCGATTTTTCCTCGACTAACGGACGTTGTGGACAGTCGTACAGACGGGGCCGAGCAGGGGAAGGTGACGATGAAGCAGCCGGTAGAGGTATCACGCGCTCCTCGAACCATGAGTATTCACCGCGGAAGCGGTCTTCGGTTCTTTGAGTCGCATCCGAGTGAACCGGGAAAGGGCGTCAGCGTGGCGCCCGTCCTCGGGCCCGACAGCGGCGCCAGTCATTTGTCCATCGCGATCGTCGAACTCGAGCCCGGTGGTCACGTCATCGGCCACCGGCACCCGTTCGAGGAGTCGTTCTTCGTTCTGGAGGGCAACCCGCTGCTCGCGGTCGCAGACCACCAGTACGCCTTGGGTCCACAGGACTTCGGCCTTGTGCCCTATGCCGTCGGTCACGCCTGGAACAACCCGACTGAGCAGCGTGTACGCATGCTGCGGGTGTACGCTCCACAGCCGCGGCCGCTCGACGGCAGGGGGACATGGGGGGTGTTCGAGGCCAATGAGACACAGGTGCCGATCCACGGTGTGGCTGTCGACGAGCTCGACCCGGCCAGGCCGTATGTCGGTCACTTCGATCAAGCGGACATGGCACCGCCCGGTTCGATCTCGATGCCGGGATACCACGGCGCCAACGTGCAGAACGTCCAAATCCGCATGATGGTGGACGAGCTCCTCGGGGCGCGTCACCATGCCATGTTCATCGTGCAGTTCACGCCTGGGATAGTGAACAACGCCCCACTCAAGACCGCGAAGGAACATTTCCACCCGTTCGAGGAGATCTACTACCTGATCTCCGGCCAGGCGCGAGCCTTCTGCGACGGCAAGCAGGACCTGGCCGCTGCCGGCGACCTCGTCTTCGCCCCTGTCGGCGCATCGCACGGCTTCGCCGCCCTCGGCACGGAACCCCTGTGCTGGATCGAAGTGCAGTCACCGATGCCGCCGGCGAGCGGCGGATTCACGTTCCACAACGATTGGGCGCACCTCAAGAACATCGGTTGACCTCATCGTCGCGCGCTACCTCGCGGCCGCACCAACCTCCTGTCAGCTGGCGAGTCCGCGGCACGGCCTGCCACGCCGCGGCAGCCAGTCCATCTGCTGCTCGACAGCCTGTACGAACCGCGCGTCACCCGTTCCGAAAGGCTGGAAATGCGGCGGCGCAACGACCCTCGGGCCTGGAGCGCAGTGGAACGGCCATCTCCACAGCACCTGGCCCAAGCAGACGGCCCTGCCCTGCCCTGCCTTGACCAACGCTCCCGTTCATCACCTGCCCCGGCTCAGCGGCGGTAGGTGACACGGTTCAGCGTGTCTGGTAGCGCGCATAAATCAGTCCGCTGTCGAAGGCACGCTTCTCGACCAGCTTGAGATCGAGGCGCACGCCGTCGGGGAAGAACCGTCTGCCGCCGCCGACCACGCTCGTGGTGATGAACAGGTGGTACTCGTCCACCAGTCCGGCCGCGATCGCCTGGGCCGCGAGGTTCGGGCCGTCGACGGTGAGGTCGTGATCCGCCTCGGCCTTGAGTTTGCGCACCGCGTCCGGATCGAAGGCCCGCTCGATCCTGGTCTTCGTGCTGGACACCGACTCAAGCGTCGTGGAGTACACGATCTTCTCCGCCGCTTGCCAGTCGCGGGCGTACTGCAGGATGTGCGGCGGCTGCTCGGGCTCGGTGTGCGCGGTCTCCCTACGAGCGCGACAGTCTGCCAGCGGTCCTGCAGCCTCCGACCTCTGCACGGGCCATAACTCATCGGTCGACCGGCCCGCCGGTTCCCCCAACCGTCACGTGCCGTACGAAGCGCGCATCTCTTCGGCGGGTTGCCCGCGCGATTCGGCACCATGCCACTACACGTGACGTCATCGACACACCGCTCACCGAGCCGGCCTCGCCCCCGAACGCGCCCGCAGCCCTCGCATCGCCCGCCGCCACGTCACCGAACAAGGCCCACACGTGGCGGTCTGCCACAGAAGCGCCGTTGGCCTGCAACGGCCGTTCCGGCCTCGGGGTCCCGATCGGGCGCGGGGCCGCCCCGGGCGCGCGGCCACAGGTGGCCGAGCACCATCAGGTCAGGCTGCCCTGTCGATGTGTATTGGCGCCAGTGCCGGCAGCGAGCCCAACGAACGGCACCCCACCCCCGCAAGCGAGGCCACCCGCACATTGCGCCTCACCTGGCCGGCGGCGCCGTCCAAGGACAGGGCGAGCGGTCAATCGTCCAGCGGCGAGGGACCTCTGTGCCGTCGGTGGTTTCAGCGATGGCCTCGCGAGGCCGTGGCGCCGCTGGTCGTGGCTGTCGCGAAGATGCCCGCTGTGAGCTGACTCGGCCAGTCAGAAGTCGTAGTCGTCGATGTTGTCGGCGTCGAAGATCGTCGGTTCGCCGAGCGTGATGACGCTGTCCTCGCCGATGTAGAACCAACCCATGTCATCGGCCTGGAACATCTGGCCCTCCCTGCCGGTGACCTGCCCGGAAGCCAGCGCGACCGCGGCGTGACCCGCCAACTCGCCAAGCTTGGCCGGGTCCCACAGCAGGAAGGCCTCCACCGTTCCGTCCTTGATGTACGGCCGCATGTCGTTCGGGGCACCGAGGCCGGTGAGCTTCACGTTGCCTTTGTGAGGCGACTGCGAGAGATACCGCGCGGCGGCGGCGATCCCGTTGGTGGTGGGGGAGATGATCCCCTTCAGGTTCTCGTGTTCCACCACCAGCTCCTCGCTCTTCTGGTACGACTTTGCCGCCTCGTCGTCGCCGTAGACGACGTCGACGAGGCGCATGTCCTCATATCGCGGATTCGTCAGCTCCTCCTTGATGCTACTGATCCAGGCGTTCTGGTTCGTCGCCGTCTGCGCGGCGGACAGGATCGCGATGTCGCCTTTGTAGCCGATCTGTTTGCCGAGCAGTTCCAGCTGTCCCAGGGCGATGTCCTCGGCGCTGGCCGGCGAGATGAAGGCGTAGCGGCACTCCGGCTTGGTGTCGGAGTCGTAGGTGACTACCTTGATGCCCTCGTCCATGGCCTGCTTGAGTGCGTCACACAGCGCGTCGGGGTCCAGTGCGGAGACGGCGATCGCGTCGACCTTCGCCTGGGTGAGGGCGTTGATGTGCGACACCTGTCCGGCCGCGTCGGCGCCCTGCTCCGTGCCCACCTCCTCGAAGGTCGAGCCCAGCTCCTCGACAGCTCGCTCCCCGCCACGGTCGGCTACCGAGAAGTACGGCGTGTTGACCTGCTTTGGCAGAAAACCGACCGTCAGGCCCGTCTTGGTAGGCGCTTTGGGGGAGGCCTCGGCGTTCTTGGTGTTCGTGGCACCGTCGCCGTCGCCGTCACTGTCACCGCACGCGGCGGTGAGCAGACTCAGGGAGGACACAACGGCGAGGAGTATGGCGGCGCGGTGTGTGGGGGTGATGCGCATGTGCTTCTTTCGCGGATTCGAGGTGTGCAAACCAAGAGGCCGTTCACCGGCTCCGTTCAAGCAGGTGGTCTTGCGAATGCACGGGAAGTCAGGTGGGGGCGGCCCGAGTGTGGACCCAGAGTGCTGAAAGGATTCAAATGAAGCTGACGGGGACATTAAACAGAAACATCATTGAGGTCAATGGGTCCACAGGAAAGTGTCGTTGAGCACCCGGCCGTCAGCTGCACGTCACTCCCCCGAGGACCGCGGAACCGTCACCGGGGAGCAGAGGTTGGACCTGCGGCACCAGGAGTGGGCGAACGCCTCAGCAGGCCAGGCACTTCCGGGTCACGCTCGCGAGCGGCGCGGACGTACCACGATTCCACCCATGCAAGGAGAATTACCCCGCGGCACACAATGCCGTGCGAATTCCGCTTCCCCCGTGAACCATGCAGAGCAAGTAGAAGAGCGACTTCCACAAGAGTTGTCCAGAACACGCCAAGATACGGGGAACCCGGCCAGCAAATCTGTCGTCACTCCACCCAGCCCGGACGCACCTCTCCCGCTGCCGACCTGTGGCGGTACAGGAGGGGCGCAGACGTGCAACGCGCTCGCACCCCTCCTGTAAACCCCCGACCCCCGCCGGAACCTGTCGCGCGCCACCTCCTCACTCCCCCATCAGCCGTGCGGCACCGGCCGGCCACCAGCGGCGAGCAGCAGATGACAGCGGCCGGGACCGCATGCGAGGCGGACCCCTCCCCACCGGCCCGGCTCACGCACGATCGCAGCTTTCGCTCCGGCTCGGCCGGCTGCACCGACGCCCTGGTCCACCATGCCAACGGCCTCCCCGATCTGCCGGATCGTCGGCGCCTGGCCGTGATCGGCGATGTGCTGACACGCCTCGTGGTAGATCTCAGCCGTCTCCTGATGGAGGGTCGACGTTGCGCGCGTCGGCGTTCGTCGTCTCGATGCGCGGCCGTCCGGGCGGCCCTGCCGGGGCCGGGTAGACGTCAGTGGTATGCGACCCGGCAGGATCAGGCAAAAGTGCGGGAGGATCGTTCTTTCCGCGCGAAAGGCGGCGCGGTTGGCTTCATGTGTCACGTTCCGTACGAAGCCAAGGCTTCGCATGTAGGAGGCACAACATATGAAGGTAGCCGTCGTCACCGGCGCGAGCTCGGGCATCGGCCAGAGCGCAGCACTCCAGATCGCCCGACGCGGAGCCGGAGTCATCCTGACTTACAGCTCCAACGAGCAGGGCGCCAAGGACACCGTCAGCAGGATCGAGCAGTTGAGCGGCACCGCTGCGGCGCTGCACCTGGACATCGGCGATGCCGCGACCTTCCCGGCCTTTCGCGACGCCGTGGCCGACGTTCTGCGCGGGACCTTCCAGCGGGACTCCTTCGATTACTTGGTCAACAACGCGGGCTTTGCTGGATCGGCGATGATCGAAGACACCAGCGAGCAGGAGTTCGACAGGCTCACTGACGGCCTGTTCAAGGGTCCGTTCTTCCTCACCCAGGCCCTGCTGCCCCTGCTGGTCGACGGCGCCGCCATTGTCAACGTGACCAGCAACTCGGCCCTGCCCCACGTCACCGCGCCCGGCTACTCCGTCTACGCCTCACTCAAGGGCGCCATGGTCGTTCTGAGCCGCTACATGGCCAAGGAGTTCAGCGCGCGGGGCATCCGCGTCAACTCCGTCGCGCCCGGCGCCACCCGCACCCGGTTTGCCGATGACGCCTTCGCGAAACATCCCGAGATCATCCCGGAGTTGGCGAAGACTTTCGCCCTCGGACGGATCGGCGAGCCGGACGACATCGGGATGGCAATCGCCGTGCTCGTATCCGAAGAGGGGCGCTGGATCACCGGTCAGGACATCGAGGTCTCCGGCGGCATGAACCTCTGACCAGGCGCGGGACGCACACGCCGGACCGGTCCGCCACCGAAAGGGTGCCTGGCGCCGGTGCGTGATCAATCCATGCCTCTTGACGCCTCAGGGCACGGCCCCACACACCGCCTGTTGCACAATCCTGCTGGGATCTCGGCTGGATCGGTCGGATGGTGCAAAACTGGCGGCATGCTTCTGGACGAGATGAGCAAGCTGCTCGACCGCCATGCGCGCACTGACCGGAAGACAGCTGTGGAAGGCGTCCAGGCATGCAGATTCGACCGCACAGCACCCCCGGTGGTCGGCATGTCGGGAACCGTCCTCGCGGTGATCGCCCAGGGCGGCAAGCGCCTAGCCCTGGGTGATCACCTGTACGAGTACGGGCGAGGGCAGTACCTCGTGACCTCGGTCGACCTTCCGGTAACCGGGCGGCCGATCGACACGGGAGAGCCCACTCTGGGCTTCGGCATGGTCCTCAACCCCGCGGACATCGCCGAGCTGCTGCTGGAAGCCGACCCCCAGGATCTGCCGGCACCGGCGCGCTCGATCCGAGCTGGGATCGCAGTCACGGACGCCCCGGCCGAACTGCTCGACGCCATCGTTCGCCTGTTGCGTCTGCTGGACCGGCCCGCCGACCGCAAGATCCTCGCCCCGATGATCAAAAAGGAGATCCTCTGGTACCTGCTACGCGGTCAGCAGGGGTCGGTGATCCGCCAGCTCGGTCTCGCCGACAGCAGCCTGGCTCACATCAGCCGCGCCGCCCGGTGGATCAGGGAGAACTATGCGGACAGCTTCCGGGTCGAGGACCTGGCCCGGACAGTCGGCATGAGCGCTTCCACCTTCCACCGCAATTTCTCGGCTGTCACCGGGACGAGCCCTGTTCAGTTCCAAAAGCATATTCGCCTACAAGAAGCACGCCTCCTGCTCGCCAGCCACCCCTCCGACATCGCCGGAGTCAGCCACGCCGTCGGCTATGACAGTTCCTCACAGTTCAGCCGGGAATACCGCCGCATGTTCGGCGCGGCCCCCAGCCAGGACTCCGCCCGACTGCGTGCCACGCAGACACCGTCCGCGTTCCCTGTGCCATGACAGGGCAGCCGACAGCACACGCCGTCAGCACGTGCTCTGGACGGGTAGCTCACCGGCTTACCCTGTCGATGCACGGTTCGCCCGGTATCTACCCCTATGTCGAAGCCTGAGCACGCCCTTGACGGGCCTCATGGCTGGTATGCCTCGCACTGCTACGGCGGCGGTGGCAGGGGAACGGGGCGAGACTCTCGGGACGCCCTACGAGTCAGGCAAGCCCGGTTGCCTGTACCCCTCGTTCGCCGGTCCCCCGGTAGTCACCGTAGAAGGCAACACCGTATGACGTTGCCCAGGCGGCCTGGCGGCGGCTGGCTACGTAGGCGTCGCGGCGGGAGTTGCCGACCGCGTCCAGCAGCGGCTCGCGGTGGTCGCCGCCGAAGCGCCGGAACACGGGTCCGACCGGCCGTGTTCGCGCAGCAGCCTCATGGCAGGTGAGGTCGGCGACCCTGGCCATCTGGTTCTTGGTGGAGCGCTTGCCTGCCTGGTGGAAGACGAGCAGGACCGGTGGGCGCCCGCGAGGAGGACACTCAGGCATATGGCGGCCGCCCCGCGACCCGCTCATCAGCTCCTGCGGACCGCCCACGTCGGCGGCTGTGGCATCGCCGCGTGAGCGGAGCGCCCCGTTACGCGGTTCGGTCGAGTTTCCTGCCCGGCAGAGAGTCGGATGCCGTGACGAAGGCCCGGAGGAGGGGACGGTCGTCTCCTCGGCGTGTGGCGATCTGGATCCGGCTCGGTACGGGAGTCCCGGCAAGTTCGAGTCTTCGGGCACCTGGGGGAAGCAGTCTCGTGACGCTGTATGGGGCGACGCTGACGCCCAGGCCCGCCGCGACGAAGCTGATGATCGTGTACCAGCTTGAACACTCCTGCGCGACGTGGACGTCGATCCCGGAGCTCCGCAACGGCTGCGTGTAGAGGTCGAACGCGTGGGCCGCCGCCGAGCGCGGGAAGAGAACCAGCGGGTCGGAGGCCAGCGTCCTCGGGTCCACGTGGTCGCGCCCCGCGGCGGGATGCTCTGCGGGGACGACAGCGACGAGCCGTTCCGACGCCAGCAGGGACAGGTCGATGTCGTCACGCTCCTCGGCATCGCGCACGATCGCGACGTCGGCTGTACCCCGTTCCAGGGCCGCCAGGACGTCGGCGGTCAAGCCGTCGTGCGGCGTGACCTGGACGTTCGGGCGCAGGCGGCAGAACTCACGGAGGTGCTCGCTGACGATCGCGGCGGCGGAGGTACTGAAGGCGACATGCAGGCGGCCGGCCTCGCCGCGGCCCACGCGGCCGGCCTCATCGAGGTCGGCCGATAGGCGACTCAGCAGGTCGCGGGCCCTCTGCTGGAACGTCGCCCCCGCTTCGGTGAGCTGGACGCTGCGGGAGGTCCGCCGGAACAGCTCGACGCCGATGATCCTTTCGAGTTGCCTGATCTGCTGGGACAGGGCGGGCTGAGCGATGTGCAGTCGCTGGGCGGCCCGCCCGAAGTGCAGTTCCTCGGCCACGGCCACGAAATACCGCAGATGGCGAAACTCGACAGGCCGATCCATAGTTCCAAGTTATCAATAGCGGCGCAGTTCGATATTGGACGTACGGCTGAGGGGATTGCAGGCTCAAAGTATGAAGACAAACATCCGGGAAGGAACCGGTTTCATGTCCGATGTTGCCGTGTCGACCGCGGATTTTCCTGGAGGGCGCACTCGCGTGTCGATGGCGGTAGTCGGCGCCGGCGCCTTGGGAGGAGTCTTTGCCTGGGCGATGCACAGGGCCGGGCACGATGTGTCCGTCTGCGTCAGGTCGCCGCTCGACGAACTGGTGGTCACGACCGCCGCCGGCGAGGAACGGGTCCCGGTGCAAATCGTCACCGAACCCGGCCGGTTGAGGCCCGTGCAGTGGGTCCTGCTCGCCGTGAAGGCATTCGACACAATGGGTACCGCACCGTGGCTCACGGCCCTGTGTGACGAAAACACCACCGTTCTCGCGCTCCAGAACGGAGTCGACCAGGCTGAAAGCGTACGCGAACTCGTACCAGAGGCGACCGTCGTGCCTGCAATGGTGTACGTACAGGCAGAGCGCGAGGCACCCGGCCACATCAGGCTCGCCATCAACCAGGGCATTGACATCCCAGCGGGCCGCAAGGCAATGCAGGTAAGAGCACTGTTCAACGGCAGTGGTGTGGACGTGCGGCTACAGGAGGACCTGACCACTGCCGCGTGGCTCAAGCTCATGCTGAATGTCGCCACCAACTCTCTCACCGCGCTCACCTTGCGCCGCATGGAGGTGCTCCAGGACGACGGGGTACGCGAGCTGGCCGTGGGACTCATGCGTGAGGCGGCCGAGGTGGGCGTCAGTGCCGGCGCTCATCTCACCGAGCAGGACGTACAGCGGACACTCGACCTTGCGTCCACATACGCCGACGGAGGGACATCCATGTTGCACGACCGTCTGGCGGGCAGCCCATTGGAGCACGAGGCACTCAACGGCGCTGTGGTCAGGCTTGCCGAGGTCCACGGGATCGACGTCCCCCTCAACCGGGCGGTGGCAGCGCTTCTGCGCGCCCTTCGCCCATTGGACTCGGTAACCACCACAGCCGGCAGGACCGACCCGTGTGGCCCATCGGACTGGCCCGACCACGACACCGGCAACCCCGCCCGTTAGCCCGACCACGGCAGCTCAACAGTCATGCTCGTCGAGCGCCTCCCGACGGACGTCGATGCCGGGCAGAGGTGAGGAAGCCATCACTTCATCGACCACCCCGACCAAGACGCGCGAGGAAGCCCGACTCGCCGCAGCCGAGATCACCGCGTCGAACCCGGGCGACACCAACTCTCTACGGTTGCTCTGGTGATCAGCGTGGCAGCTTCGCCGGCCGGCGAAGCTGCCGGTGTTCGCAGCCGGCCCGCTCGGCCGGGACTTTCACCGCGCGTGGGACGAGACCTCTCCCGTCGGCAGTGTTCAACGAGCAGCGTTAAGATGAGGCGGGCTGGCCGATACGGACAGGGCATGACATCGACGCTCAGCTGCGGAGGCCGGGGGCGTTGGCGATGCGCGTGGAACGGCCTTGTCGGCCAGGTTCCGAAACCACCCTTGTCATGAGGTGAGTTGGGGGGCGGACCGTCGTGCGATCAGAGCGGTACGGACGAGGACTTGTCTCGTGAACTCGATCCTGGACACGTCCTTCATTCCGCAGCAGGATCGGGAGGAGACGATCCGCTCGGCGCTGTGGGAATCCTTCGTACGGGTCGAAGTCGACCACCACCGTCCGGCCAGGGACATCTCCGTGCGGATGCGGCTCGGCGCTGTCGGACCGATGCGGATCTGCTCAGCGGAGTCGACGGCGGTCACCGTGCGCCGGACAAGTCGGCTGGCCCGGGAGGACGAGGAGCCGGCGGTCTTCGTCGGTCTGCAGATGTCGGGGAGCAGTCTGGTGGAACAGCACGGCCGCCAGTCGCTGCTGCGGCCGGGCAACCTCACGGTGTACGAGTCGATCGCGCCTTACAACTTGCACTTTGAACAGGCACTCGACCACCACTTCCTGCGCATCCCCCGGGCGGTGCTCGCGCTCCCCGACCGGGCGCTGCGCGACATCACCGCGATCCCTCTCGGCTCCGACAACCCCGTCGCACGTCTGGCCTTTCGGTACTTCGCCGAACTGGCCGTCAGCAAGGACACGCTCAGCGGGGTGTACGCCGAGGCGATCGTCCAGCCGAGTATCGAACTGCTGCGGGCCGCCGTGACGTCCCAGCTCGGCGCATCCCGGATCAACCGTGCGGCGCTGGCGGCATCTCTCGGGCTGCGGATCACCCAGTACCTCCGGGAGCACCTCGCTGACCCGACCCTGTCGGCCGCGCGGATCGCCGCCGCGCACGGCATCTCCGTGCGCCATCTCTACACCGTGCTTGCCCAATCGGGGATCAGCCTCGGCGACTGGATCCGCTCCCACCGGCTGGCGGAGTGCAGACGAGAGCTGGCCGGACCGGGCGGGCGTCTGCGGACCATCGCAGGGATAGCCCGAAGCTGGGGTTTCACGGACCCGACCCACTTCAGCAAGGCGTTCAGACAGGCGTACGGCATCTCACCACGGGACTGGCGGGAACGCCACCACCCCGGGCCGTCGAGGCGCGAGGCCCTGACGGCCGACACGTCCTGACGGCGGCGCTCACCCGCCGAGCCTTGTCCGGCCCCGGCCGAGGCGGGCGAGTGGTCGCAGACGGTGCGTACGGCCCCGCAACCAGGTCCGCGGTAACTCGCGTTCAGCAGCGAGTCGGAGTCGCTGCGGACGGCGACTACGGACCGGCTACCCGCAACGCCATGAAGCGGTCGCACCGGACCAGCAGCGGTACACACTCCCACTGCGCCAAGATCTGATCCGAATCGGAGCAGCTCAATCAGGACGGCTGGGGTGTCGGCGTGGAGGGCATCCGTGCTCTCGTTGGGAAGGTGGCAGCGGGGATGGTGATCCATCCGGTGGAGTTCAGCGAGGACTGCGTTGGGGAACTTGCGGCTGAGCATGGCGGCGACGGTGTCGAGTTGGGTTCGGACCGCATCCGCGGTTGGCTGGGCAAGCAGAACCCGCGCACGTAACCGGGGAGTTCCCCTACCCCCACGCCCCCACCTGATCGTCTCCGCACGGCCGCGTTTTCTCCGGTTTCGGTGAGTTCCACGGTCGTGGCATCCGTCACGGGCACGGTCGAGCACACCCCGAGCCGGCCGACGCGCTCATGCTCACGGTGCACGGCGGACCCCGCCCTCGCGGCCGGTCGCGCTCGGCCGCGAGGAAGCTTGCTGCGGGCTCCAGGATCTCGTTGGCCGGCTTCAGTTCGGCGTTCTCCTTCTTCAGCGCCTTGAGCTGGGTGGAGCTGGGTGGACTCCTGCATCGTTGTCCTCGGATGTGTCCCGGTGTCGATCTCGTGCTGCTTCACCCAGTTCCGCAGCACCTCCCGCAAGCCGAGGCCCAGCTTCTCGGTCACCGCCTGCAAAGCGGCCGTCTCACTCGGATAGTCGTCGCGCACCTCAGCGACCGTGCGCACGGCACGTCGGCGCAGCTCAAAGCGGGCGAGGACAGTCGCGTCATGACTCCAATCCGTACGCGTTCGAATCCCTATGGCGTGGTCGGCGACACAGACCATTTCTCTGTCTCGTGCAACTAGGATGATCGCGCCGTACATACGGACATGACATCTCTCCCGGTTCCACCTCGCCCTCACGCCTGTGGAGTCGGCTGCGTCTGTAGGTTGTGCGGCGCCTACTACTACGACATACAGCACCGGAGATGTGTGTGCGCATAGGCAAGAGATCCGCCGGGCCGGCGACGAGCGGTCGCCGCATGCCGCGTGAGCGGCAGGAGCGGGGCAACCGGATCGTCGTTCTCGATGCACTGCGGCTCATCGCGGCCCTCATGGTCGTCTTCTACCACTATGTCGCCTTCGGTGAAGGGTGGGACGGTCCCCAGGCGCAGCTCTTCCCGGTCATCTTCCGGCCCTCCGCGTACGGATGGCTGGGGGTCGATCTGTTCTTCATGATCAGCGGCTTCGTCATCTGCATGAGCTGCTGGGGGCGAACGGTTCCGGACTTCTTCACCTCGCGAGTGATCCGGCTGTTTCCCGCCTACTGGCTGGGAGTGCTCGCCACCACCGCGGTGGTCGCCCTGGTCCCCGGCGGCCTTGCGCCGCACGCCTGGCGCGAAGTGCTGGTCAACCTGACCATGCTGCAGTGGCCGGTCGACATCGAGCACGTTGACGGGGTGTACTGGACGCTCTGGGCCGAGCTGCGTTTCTACCTGCTGTTCGCCCTCGTCGTCTGGCGCGGCCTCACATACCGGCGGGTGATCGCCTTCTGCTGTGTCTGGGCGACCGCCGCGCTGCTGGCCAAGGGATACGGTTCCGGCCCGGTAAGTGACCTGCTCATGGCCCAGTACTGCTGGTTCTTCATCGCCGGCCTGGCGTTTTTCCTGATCTACCGCTTCGGGCCGAACCTGCTTCTGTGGGGCATCGTAGGTCTCTGTTTCGCCATGGGACAGCACACCGCCATGCAGACCTGGCGACGGACCCTGCAGTACGTCGGGCACAACATCCCCGGCTGGGGCGTGGCCGTCCTCATCACCGTCTTCTTCGCCGTGATGGCCGGCGTCTCCCTGGGCTGGTTCCACCGCATCGACTGGCGCTGGCTGCCCGCCGCCGGAGCGCTCACGTACCCGCTCTACCTGCTCCACGAATCCATCGGCTGGGAGATCTTCCACCACCTGCAGCACAAGGTCGACCGCTGGACCCTGCTCACCGCCACCGTGGCAGGCATGCTCCTCCTCGCCCACCTGGTGCACCGCCTCGTGGAAAGGCCCGTCTCCAAGAGACTCAAGCGCAGCCTGAACACAGCCTTCGCCCAGGTGCGAGCCGGCGACACCGGCAACAGCCGGCACCCGGACAGCAGCACGCAGCCAAGGCTCAGTAACGCCAGCCAACCAGCCCCCGAACCGGCTGCCCCGCAGCTCGAGGCCGCCACAGCCGCCCCCGGCAACTGACAGCAACCAGCCAGCCCCCAGGCCGCCGATCTGCCGCCCCGGCGGTGTCGAAGCCTCGTGGAGCCGACCGCAAGACCCGCTCCACCCGCACCCGTCGCAAGACGAGTGCGGGGCGGGCAGGTGGCGCAGCCCTGCCGCACCAGCGGCATACGGAGACGAGAGACCGTCCTCCAGCCGAAGCCCTCACACTCTGGTGATGTGACGGACCTTCCGGGCCGAAGTACCCGGAATACTGAGGGCCGCTGAGGCTCTGAGCAACGGATGCAACGTCAACGGTTTGGCAGCGCACTACAGCGCTGTGCCCAGCGGGGCCGTCACCGGCGTCGGTGCGGCCTGCGACCCTGGCAGGGAGAGGGTGTTTGTGGAAGGACCGCGGGCCGTGGCGTTCAGTCGGGCTACCAGGTCGGCCTGCAGCATGCTCAGCCCGTGCGTAGTCCCGGCCGCCCACGTTGCGGCCTCGCACAACTCAGTGGCACGGCGGACGAGCCGTGCCTGCACTCCAAGTACCCGTGGGAGGGCTCGGAGGTTGCCACCGATCAGTCCGAGGGCGATGAGCGGCGTTCCGAGCAGCAGGAAAACGTCCGAATAGCTGAGGGCCTGCTCGGTGGCGAGGTCTTCCAAATGCCCTCGCTCCGGTCCGGCCAGCGTTGCGCTCCAGCCCCGCGTGACAGCGTGGTGGTGCCGTCAGGGCTGATGGTGACTCTGGCGCCGTAGACGGGGAGTTCCCCCGTACGACGAGCGCAGGGAAGGGCGATCTGGTGAGGTCCTGGCCTTCTTGATCGACGACCTGGGCGAACAGGTCGTTCAACCCGGACGGGTAGTCACTGCTGGGTTCGCCGATCAGTGACCTGTCCCCCGCCTGTCGGGGACGTGGCCGACTGTGAGTCGGTCGACGAGGATCACCGCCACGTCGTCTGTCAGGCGGTCGTCGGTGTGGCGGATGAGCTCCTGGTGCAGTTGTTCCAGGAAATCCGGTGGGGCTGCGTTGGCGGGTATCCGTTCCAAGGCCTTCGGCAGGTCGAAGAAGTCGTTGTCCCGGTTGCGGGCTTCGATCACGCCGTCGGTGTAAAGCAGCAGGCGGTCACCTGGTAGGAACGGATAGCTCTCGGGCTTGGCGGGAGGCCCCACGGTGAAGTCTTCCAGGCCGAGGGGCGGCAGCGGGCAGGTGGGCATCAGTGTCTGTGCCCGCCCTTGGTGCAGCAGCAGGGGCGGTGGATGGCCGCGGTTGACGAGGTGCACGACGAGCTTGTCCGCCGGTACCTGGGCGATAAGCGCGGTAGTGAAGCCCTCCAACAGTGTTTCCTGGTCGAACGCCTCTGGCACGGCGGCCTCTCGGTGCAGCGCGTCCGCGCAGCGGTCCACGACTTCCGCGAGCTCGTCCTCGTGGTACGCGGCCTCTCGGAAGGCGCCCAGGGCCACCGCGACCGCGCGCACGGCTTTGAGCCCTTTGCCTCTGACGTCCCCGACGATCAGGCGGACGCCGTATGGCGTCTGCACGGCCTCGTACAGATCACCGCCGATCTGTGCTTCCGCCTCGGCGGCCAGGCTCAGGCTGGCCGCCCGCACCGGGCCCAGCTGCGACGGGACGGGCCGCAGGATGACCTCCTGCGCTGCTACGGCGACCCGGCGGACCTGGTCGAGCTCGCTCTGCCTGCGCGCACGCACGGCATTACTCAGCGCGATGCTCGCGAGGGAGACCAGGAACAGCCCCAAGAAATTGCCGTAGACCTGCTCAGTGCCCCACGCCTGGTTGTAGGTGGCCGTGATCACGTTGATGGCGAGGGCTGTGGCTGAGGCGGCTAGGGTGCCTTTCGGGCCCATGGTCAGTGCGGCCAGCGCCGGCGTCGCGGTCAGGACAGGTCCGGTGACCATAATGTGCGCCGGCGAGAGCTCTATGGCCAGCACGCTCAGCGCGAGCACGAAGGGCGCCCACTTCGCGAGAACCAGGAGGGCACCACTACGGAAGAATGGTCTGCGCCAAGGCGGCGAGCGGGAGGACGACCACATAGAGTCAGCGTGCCTCGCCGCATCTCAATGTGCATCCGGTGGCCGTAGCGTCCAACCCTGGCACTGCTGAGCCCGCCGACTCAAGCGCTCACCCCCCAAGTGAAGCACTCAGTCCCACCGGGAACATAGCGCGGCTGCCGCGGTCCCGGAAATACACGTCTTCCAGTCCTTCGGCGATGATTCCGAGCATCTGCTGGTCGCCGGCACCGGAGTCGCGGGCGTCGAAATAGGGGGCGCTGCGCGTACGCCGTAGGGAGATGCACGGTGAGCTCGCCGGAACCGTCCGTCGTCGGTCGTGCCGACCGGCGCGGTGTACCGGACCGGGCGCGTGTCGCCACGGTGATCCCGCCCGTGGCGGCGGCCTGGCGCTGCCGGCGTTCACGCACGCCGGGCTGCCGACGGGAGCGCACCGCCGCGTCGATCCTCGCAGCGACGTCCGATCGGGCGTGCCTGCGGGCGCCGCGCCGGTAGCGGTTGACGGAGTCGGCGGTGCCCCCGATCTCCGCTGCGACGGCCGGCGCGGTGCCCGACCCCCGGATGAAGTAGCCGATCTGGCCCTTCAGCGTCTTGGGCGGCACATGGGTGGACGCTTCCCGGTCGACCCAATCGATCGCGTCCTCCACTTCGCCCATGGGAGCCTCCCCATCCTCGAGATCGCCTGTAGTGGCTTGTGCGGGCCGATCTCCACCCCCGGGCGAGAAGTGGGGCCCGACAGGCGCAGATCGGCGCCCTGAGGCGCCCTCAGGGCCCTTTGCGGAGTGCAGGTTCTCGCGGTTCGTGTCCTGAGGCGGCGTTGTGATGCGGAAACCGTGCACTGTCTGACGCCGTGTCGTAGCCGGTCGGTCTCACGTTCGTGTCCAAGTCCCCGAACTAGCCACGAGCGAGCGGCAGTTGATCTGCGGATGGGCACCGAAGGGTCCCCGGGTGCATGGCCGCGTGACTGAACCTGTCACGGTAACTGGCAGCTCCCTTCCGCGGGGCCGGGGATGTCCGTTGGGTGGCGGGTGAGACAGACTGGGCCAGCACCTGGGCACGCGACTACCACTTGGAGCACGGCGGATGAGCAGCAACGTACTGACCATGTACGGCGGGCCGAAACGAGTTGCCGGCCAGGGTCAGGCGAAGGTGGCGGACATGGTCAGCTTCTCCGATGCGTCGGGGCCGTCGCCGTCGGCCGTGTACGTGGAGCGCGAACTGCCGCCGGGAGGCACGTCCGCGTACCTTGCGGCCCGGGGCGGCGGGGCCCGTTCCTTCGCCCTGTGGGCCGACGATCAACGCCGGCAGCGGGTGGCCACCGTGGTGACCTTGTCGGCCGGCGGCGGCGTCGCAAGGTTTCAGGTGCTCGGCGCGCACGGCGAGGTCATCGGCACGCTCATGCGCGAGAAGGCGCTCCGCGGCAGGGGCCTGCGCACCCGCTGGACCGTGCACCAGCCCGGCGGCTTGGAAGCGGTCGGCTTCAAGGGAAGGATCGTGTGGTGGTGGATGTGGTGGCTCTTGCTGCCCCTGATGACGGTGGTCCTTTTGATCAGCGTCTTCGACAGCGTCCCTGGCAACGAGGGCGGCTTCGCCCGCGCGCCCCGGCGCATCCGGTGGCGCGCCAACGGGCAGGTCCCCCTGGAGTTCAGGTCCAAGGGCGACAGACTGCACGTACACGCACCCGGTGTGGACTGGCGGCTCGCAGCCGCGCTGATCGCCCTCCTGCGCAGCTTCAACGCCGGCGCGTGGGACTCGGTGAAGTAGCGACACGGGGGACGACGCTCCGGCGCGGTGCGTGTTGTGGCGGCGGAAGTTGGTGTTCCGGGGCCACGCACCGTAGAACTGGGCCTCATGTCTGACCAGAGGCCGGCCCAACGCCCGGCGCAAAGGCCCTTGCCCGGTCCGCCCGGCTGGTACGGGCCGCCGCCGTTCCAGGAGGTCAGCGCCGGGTACCGGCGTTGGTCCGGCGTCCTGCTCTGGCTCGCGATCACCGTCGCGGGTCTCATGGTGGTCGCTTTGGTGGCCAGCATCGTCTTCCTGATGAAAGCGGACGCGGACGTGGACGACGCCGCCTACGGCTACCTCGCGGTCTTCCTCTGGTTCGGGATCGCCGCCGCGATCCCGGTGCTGCTGGCGCTCGGTATCCCCGCAATCATCATGACGCGGCGGGTACGGCAACAGGAGCGGCTGAGCCACGATGCTGTGCACCAAGGGCTTGAACTCGGCGAACAGTAGCCGAGCGGGCCACGGTGCCATCACACTGAGCCCGGCCGGTTAGCGCTACCCCTCACCTGCCACGCCTCGCACGCCACTGAGCCGGTCTCTTCGTCGCGACACCGCGTGATGGAACGTCTTACGCGGACACAGTCGGCCAAAGTGACACGACGCGTCGGACGTGACGTCATCGGACCAGGAACTGCACCGGCCCGACCACGACGCTCACCAGCGAAGCCGCGGCACATTTCCGGCCACCTTGCGGACCGTTCAGGCCCGCGAGCCCTGGTGCGGTAGGGCGATGCTGAGGCCGCCGCTCAGGAGGGTTCGTGTGACTCCACGTCGCGCAGGGGGCCACGCCCCGGTGTTCCCTGGGGCGCGCTGTCCGCCGACCACTGCAGGAGGAAGCGCAGGGCCTCAGCGGACGGAGTGCCGGGCTGGGCGGTGTAGGTGACCAGGGACTGGCCGCTCTGCCCCTCGATGGTCAGCTGCTGGATGTGCAGGGCCATCGGCCCGACCAGGGGGTGCTGATATGTCTTGGTGCGTGGCTTGGCACCGCGTACCCGGTGGCTGGCCCACCAGGCGCGGAAGTCGCTGTCCTTGACGCTCAGTTCACCGACGAGAGCGGCCAGCGCCGGGTCCTCGGGGTGGCGGCCCGCCTCCATCCACAGCGCGGCGACGCACTCGCGTGCGATGCCCTCCCATGCCTCCCCGTACAGCTTGCGGTAGGCGGTGTCGAGGAAGGTCAGCCGGATGAGGTTGCGGTGCTCGGGCGGCAGGGCGGCGAAGTCGGTCAGGAGCGCGGCAGCCGGGGCGTTCCAGGCGAGGACGTCCTGCCGGCGGTCCACGACCAGCGCGGGAACGTCGTGCATGCTGTCCAGCAGCTGTTGGATCTGGGGCAGCACCCGCTGCGCGGGGGCCGGGCGGGACGCCTTCGGCTGGGCGACGTCGGCGATGGCGAACAGGTAGGCACGTTCGTCGGGGGCCAGTTCCAGCGCGTCAGCCAGGGACTCCAGCACGGCCTGCGAGACCCGGCGGGTTCGGCCCTGTTCCAAGCGCACCACGTAGTCGACGCTGACGTGGGCGCGCTCGGCCAGTTCTTCGCGGCGCAGTCCCGGGTACGCGTCGGCGCCGCCCGTCTTCCGGCAGGCCCAGGTGCTCGATGTCGACCGCGCCCCGCTGGGCGCGCAGGAAGTCCCCGAGCGCGTTGTCGGTGCGGTGCGGGTGATGGGCGGAAGTCATGCCTCCATTGTCGGCGCCCCCTTCGGCACGTGCCTGGTACGGCCAGTCCCATGGACGCTCTGTCCCTGGTCGGCCCAGCTGGGAGGGCCGAGTGTGGGGTTGTCCTCGGCGGCCGGTACGCACCGTATTGGAGCCGCCATTCTGCGCGATTGTCCGAGGGAATACTTGATGATCATTTACGATCGGCTCTTCATCGGCGGCCAGTGGGCCCCCGCGTCAGCGGGGGCGTGATCGAGGTCCGCTCATCACACGATGGGTCCCTGGTCGGCCACGCCGCCGAAGCCACGACGGCGGACGTCGACCGGGCCGTTGCCGCTGCCCGAACCGCCTTCGACGAGGGGCCGTGGCCGCGCATGCGCCCCGAGGAGCGGCAGGTGATCGTGGCCCGCTTCGACGAACTGCACCTGGCCAGGGCCGCCGAGATCGCCGAACTGATCACGGCCGAGAACGGCTCCCCCCACTGGTTCACCTCGATGCTGCAGACCGCCGTGTCCGTGCAGACCCAGGGCTTTCTGCGGGGCGCCCGCGAGCTGGCCTGGGAGGAGCGTCGGCCGGCCGCCGGCAGCGGGCACACCGTCGTCCGCCACGAGCCGGTTGGTGTGGTGGCCGCGGTGATCCCGTGGAACGCCCCCCACCAGTCGGCGCTGGCGAAGCTGATCCCCGCGCTGCTCGCCGGCTGCACGGTGGTGCTGAAGCCGTCCCCGGAGACCGCCCTGGACGGCCTGCTGCTGGGGGAGCTCTTCGCAGAGGCGGGCTTCCCGGACGGGGTGCTCAGCATCGTGCCAGGCGGCCGCGAGATCGGCGCCCACCTGGTCGCCCACCCCGACATCGACAAGATCGCCTTCACCGGCTCCACAGGGGCGGGCCGCGCCATCGCGGGCGTCGCGGCGGAGACCTTCAAGCGGGTCACGCTGGAACTGGGCGGCAAGTCTGCCGCGATCGTCCTGGAGGACGCCGACCTCGACGCGGTCGTCTCGGGGAATCGAGTCCCCTCGTACATCGAACTCGGTATCCAGGAGGGCGCGCGACTGGTCGCCGGAGGCCCGGAGATACCGGAAGGCCTGGAGACCGGCCACTACGTACGGCCCACGGTCTTCGCCGACGTCGACAACTCCACGCGAATCGCCCGCGAGGAGATCTTCGGCCCGGTGCTGGTCGTCATCCCCTTCGATGACGAGGACGATGCGGTGCGAATCGCCAACGACTCGCCCTACGGGCTCAGCGGCGCAGTATGGACTGCGGACCTCGAACACAGGCTCGAGATCGCCCGCCACATCCGCACCGGCACTCTCCAGGTCAACGGCGCAGCCACTGACCTGGCGGCCCCCTTCGAAGACCGCCGTGTCGGTCAGGTCGGTAGTACAGCTCGCCCTGGCCGTGTGGGGGAGGCCCCGTGCGCGAAGCTGGGGCTGCCCCTTGGGTCCTGGGCCCTGCAATGCACACCATGAGAAGTCCAGTTCTCCGAGATCAGCCATTACCCCCCTTCTGGCTGCCCACCGGACCGCTTCACCCGACACTGAGGTACATAATCGATGAAACTGCCACAGAACGTACACTCGAAAGATGTCTCAAGCGCTTCCGAAACCATCCAGAACCGCGCCGGGATGCGCGCGGCAGTTCTCCTGAAGTGAAGCGGCCAGCTTCTGATCCGCATCGCCCCCGCGGCACAGCGTCGCGCCGGGGTCCGGGGACGAGTTTGTGGGGTTCGTGGCAGTCTTTCACCGTCCACGGCCGGGGCCCGCTCGTCGTCACGCTCAGCATGCTCGCCGTGATTCTCGCCGTTGGCTTCATGCTGCCGAAGTCGGAGCACCTCGGCTCGCTGATGGTCGTCGTCCCGGCCACGACCGCCGCTCTCGCCGGCAGCCGGATGACGGCACTGTCCGCTGTCCTTTCCTGTCTCGGCGCACTCGCGCTCGACACCTACGACAACCTGCTCGACACCTCCATCTTCGCCGTCCACCTGCTGGCGATCGCCCTCGTGTCGGCGTTCGTGATCACGTTCGGCCGGTACAAAGAACGGAACATACGCGAGCTGACCGAGGTCCGCACGGTGTCCGAGACGGTCCAGCGCATCCTGCTCAGGCCCCTGCCGCCACGCGTCGGCGACCTGCGCATCGCGGCCGTCTACCACGCGTCGCACCCGCACGCGCTGGTCGGCGGCGACCTCTACGCGGCGGCGCGGACCGAGGGAGCCCTGCGGGTCGTCATCGGGGACGTCAAGGGCAAGGGCCTCCCCGCCGTGGACGACGCGGCCGCGCTGCTCGCCGCGTTCCGCGGGGCGCCCCACAAGGCACTCACACTTCCGCAACTCGTGGCCCATCTAGAGGTAGGCATGCGGGCCCACTTCGAGGACGCGGAGCTCAGGGAGGGAGACGTGTCGGAGCGGTTCCTGACCCTGCTGATATTGGAGATCCCCGACAGCTCAGCGGAAGTTCACATGATCAACTGCGGCCATCCCCCTCTGTATCTGGTCTCGCGGGCCGGTGCTCGCGCGGTGCCGCCCGGCATCCCCTCGCCGCCCATCGGCCTCAACAGCGTCCACGCCCGGGACTACGCCGTAGACACCTTCATGCTCGACCAGCACAGCACCATCCTCCTCTACACCGACGGGGCGATGGAGGCCCGGGACACCGCCGGCCGCTTCTACGACCTCCACGGCAGGATCGTCTCCTGGCGCCACGCCGGGCCCGGCGACCTCATCCGGCATGTCCTGGACGGCCTCGCCGAGCACGTCGGCGGTGAGATGCGCCTCGACGACGACATCGCCCTCGTGGCCATCTCGTACAGCCCAAAGGACGGCAAAGCCCGCCTGCGTCGCCCGGCCGAGCGGGCGCAGCTACGGGGTTAGCGCCTGTGATGTCACTCAGAGTTACGTCGCACGCGGCGATACCGATCGCCCCAGGTGACGACCGGGGCGAATGATCACTGTTCTGACGTCTCCCGCGCTTGAGCGCGGGATTTCTGGTTCAGCTCGTTCTTCAACGTCCAGCCTCGAAATGCGCCTTCGACCAACTTGAGACTCAACCCGCAGGAGCCTTCGGGGCGTGACTCGCATACTGGTCCCGATGAGTTCGATCTCCGCGCACCACCGGTTCCGGGACCCTCGCAGCACGAAGTACGACTTTCTGGCGTCGGTTCTCGTGCGCTGTCCTGGCTGCGAGAAGGTCGCGCATGTCGGTACAGCACCAAACCCGCCCCCCGGTTGCACGACCAGGGCCTCTTCGCGCCAAGGCGTCCCGCTTGCCGGAGCTGCGAAACGGCGAAGGAATGGGGCCGCGGCGGTGTGGCCTTGCACCGCGACCGACACGCGCCGGCCATGGGTCCGTACTTCGATGTCCGTCTCTGGCTGCAGACCGAGACCCGGCACGGGTGGCCATGGGCATACAACCTGGCACACCTGGACCTGATCAGACGATTCTTGCGGGCTCCGCTGCGTGAAGGGATTCCCGGGGTAGGTGGGCCACCACGGTCGTCCTCCGGCTGTGGTCGTGCCACCGCTCGAGCGGAGTGGGCCGAACCGGGCCCACGAGGACCCGGTCCAGGTACGCGCCTTCTCCGCGCAAGCGGAGGTGAGCCGTTGTCGATCACGTCGCTGAAGGACACAACCGCGCCTGCAAGGGCGCCACATTCATGGACGTCTGGATGGGCCCCTCTTCCATGGCAAGCGCAAGCCGGGTGGCAAGAGCAGCGGCAGCCGTGCTGACCTGATTCACGCCACCCTCTTGAAAAGAGTGACTTATAGGTAAAAATAGACCCATACGTCTGAGGAATGCGACCGCCGAGGAGTTACACGCCGCATGACCCAGGGACCCCGCTTCCCTCACATCCCTCCACCCCCTCACCCCGATCTGTCAGAGGCACTGAACTGCGATCACTGCCTCGGGTGGGGAACCGTTGTCACATCCGACGGCCGCCATGAATTGTGTGGAGCCTGCCAGCAAGAAGTATCCGCCCAGCCCCAAACCGGCAACGAACGCTCATAGCCCTCGCCCCACCGCGCTGACTGCCGCCTCACCAGCTCCGTCCTCCGGCAAATGGCACTTCTGGCCGCCGAACGGCCGTGCTCGCCTTGCCACCGCGGCCGGCGGTTCGGCTGACGTCCCGGAGCAGAGCTGGTACATCGTCGCGGGCCCGGGTGGCCAGGTGCAGTCGCATCGGACGGTCCCGGGCGGGATGCCGCGGCAGGCCAGACCCTCAACGACGGCCTTCGGTCGCATTCTGCAGCACCCCTGGCTCAACTCCAGAAGGGCCGCCGGCCAGCCCACCTCTACGCTGATCGGTCACCGCCGGGCACCGAGGACATCGGACAGGCCCATGAGGCCGGCCTCACCGCAGCCACCGTCCATGTACGCGTCGACAACCGGCGCCGCGGCAACGCACAGCTGTCAGGTGCCGACGACGTCGTGCAGGGGCGTGCGGCTGTAGGTGTGGCGGGGGTCCTTCAGGCCTTGTCCTCGTCCCGCTGGAAAGCCGGCACCCACGTTGCGGCGCGGCGGTCGTGCGGCCGGTCCCGGCGGGGCGGAGCGCCGCTCTGGCCTGGGCCCGCGCCGCTGCCCTACCCCGGGGAGGCTCGTTATCGTGGTTGACGCTCGGTGCCCGGGCAGGCGACGGCCACGGGCAGGCAGAGCCATGCGGCTGCCTGGCTCTGCCTGCTGCGTCCGGTCAGCCTCGGACGATGTTCTGGGCCTGCGGGCCCTTCTGTCCCTGGCCGATGTCGAAGGTGACGTGTTCGCCCTCGGTCAGCTCGCGGTATCCGCTGCCCTTGATCTCGGAGTAGTGCGCGAAGACGTCCGGGCCTCCGCCGTCCTGCTCGATGAAGCCGAAGCCCTTTTCGGCGTTGAACCACTTCACGGTGCCACTTGCCATACCGGTCGATCCTTCGTCCGTGCCCAGGAACAGCCCTCATCCAGGCATGTTCCGGCTCCCTGCAATCGCACGAGCCAACAGTCGTTCTACCCGAAATACGCCGCTCACCTCACTGGGGACACAGTGTTCACGCATCACGAGCTCGCCAGGCATCGTCGCTTCCGCTTCCCGGTGGCAGACGACGCCGGTCCGGCTGCCCGGCCCGTGCGATCACATGGCCGTTGGGCCGACCACGGCTGCGGTGGGCTACCTACTGCCTTCGACGGGCCGCGAGACCCGCATCCATGGGGAGTCACAGGCGCTCCGCGCTTACGCGTCAGGTCGCCGTTGTGTTGCCCGGTGACAGGTGCTCGATGGTGATCGTTCCCGTGGAGCCGTCAACCGTGATCAGCTGCCCGGTCCGGATGCGTTCGGTGGCGTCCGGGACGCAGATCACGGCGGGGATGCCGTACTCCCGTGCCACGGTAGATCCGTGCGCCATCACTGCGCCGGTCTCGGTGACGAGCCCGGCCGCGGTGAGGAACAGCGGTGTCCAGCCCGGGTTGGTCGTCGGCGCTACGAGGATTTCGCCCGGCTCGATCAACGCGTCGCCCGGGTCGCGGATCATGCGAAAGCTGGAACACCAACTCACTCACATCCAGTGTGATCCCCCATCGAGATGCCGATGAGTTCCCGTCTCCTAGTTGGTCAACCCTTCAACAACAGGGTCAACTTGGGCCACTGACACGCGAGAGGTTCTGAGATGAGCGAGAACACCACCACCGGTTTCCCCTACACCGTCTCACGCACCATGGCCGCCCCGGTCGCCCGCGCCTGGGCGGCGTACACGACGGCTGCGGAGTGGCCGGCCTGGTTCGGCGCGGCCGAGGGCAGCGTCGAAATAGATGTACGAGCGGGGGGCGCCTGGAAGGCCACACTGCTTGGCCCGGAAGGCGAGCGTTACCCGCTCACGGGCAACTTCCTGGAGGTCGAGGAAGGCCGTCGGCTCGTCCTCACGATGGATGTGCCCCACGCCCCTGCCGACGTCATGGCGATCACGTTCGAGGAGCACGGGGACGGCGCGAAGGTCACCATCGACCAGACCAACGCGACCACGGAGGCACGCGAACAGGCCCGGCAGGGCAGCACGATGATCCTCGCCGGCCTGGCCGCCCACGTTGAGGCCTGACCGGGGTCAGGGCACCGACTCTCACCACCTCGCGAGAACCCGAGCCCAAGACCCAACCCGCTGACAGCTCCCAGCCCTCGGCCCCGCCGCCCTCGCGGGTGCCGGGGCCGACGGGATCGCGCCCATGCTGCCGTCACTTCTCGGGCTCTGGCGCGCTTCCCGTGGAGGGCTGGCTGACCGTCGGTCAGCGCAGGTCCGTGACGGGTCGACCGGGCGACCGGCTCGCCGGTGGTGACCGAGGCCGCCGAAGGGATGGGCGCGGGTGAGCAGCCGCCGCCATTCGCTGCGCCGCGGTTTGAGCGGCGGGCGGACACGGTAAGGACAGCTCCACCTCCCCCACACCCAAGGACGTCCCCGTGGATCTGAAGCTCGAAGTCCTCGTGCTGCCCGTCTCCGACACGGACCGGGCAAAGGCCTTCTACGACAAGCTGGGCTTCCGCCTGGACCTCGACACGGGTGCCGGCGGCGACTTCCGGTGTGTGCACTTCACCCCGCCCGGCTCCGGCTGCTCGATCATGTTCGGCGAGGGCATGACCGCCGCCGAGCCCGGTTCAGTGCAGGGCCTGTACCTCATCGTCTCCGACATCAACGCGGCCCGCGCCGAGCTCGCCGACCGGGGCGTCGGCATCAGCGACGTCTTCCACGACGCGAACGGTGTGCTGTTCCACGGCCATGAGGGCGGAGACGTCACCCACTCCCTGCCGGGTCAGGAGCGGCTGGCGGGCCGCCACCCGGAGGCCAACACCTACTCCTCCTACGCTTCCTTCGCCGACCCGGACGGCAACGGATGGGTGTTGCAGGAGATCACGGAGCGGTTCCCCGGCCGCTGAGGACAGACCACCGGCAAGGAGCCACACGCCGAGGCCGCTCAACCCGCCGGGCCCGGCATCGCACCTTCAGCGAACTTGATGCGGGTCGAGACGTTCATGTTGACGACGTCGGCGGCGATCTCGAGCATTTCCTCCGGGCTGAAGTGCGCAGCGAGCGCGTCGTGGTAGAGCTGGAGCACCGCGTGACGGTCGGTGTCGGCGACGCGGGTAAGTGCCTCGGCGTAGCGGAGCG
Organism: Streptomyces sp. NPDC086077; assembly: GCF_040686175.1. Classification (NCBI taxonomy): domain Bacteria; kingdom Bacillati; phylum Actinomycetota; class Actinomycetes; order Kitasatosporales; family Streptomycetaceae; genus Streptomyces; species Streptomyces sp. NPDC086077. The sequence continues at coordinate 112,535 of NZ_JBFBJT010000003.1, forward strand.
CCGCCTCCTCGGCCTCGCGGTGCAGCTGGGTCTCCACCACGCGGCCAGGGCGTCGATCCGGGTCGCGTGGCGGGAGATGCCCCGCTCACGCGCCGCCTCGTAGTGCAGGTTGAGCCAGTAGGTGCAGGCGTTGAGCTGCGAGAGCCGCAGGCGCAGCGGCTGGGTGAGGCCGCGGTCGCTACACAGCTTCGCTGCGTATCCACACGCATCGGCGCCCATCCGAGCCATGCCTATCAGCGCCTCGTTTTCACTCCGGTCGAGTCGGCGGTCCGCGATCTGCGCATCATCAGCCATATCGGTGTCTGCACCCCCAGTGGCCGACGTCTGGTCTGGACGGGCTCATGGACAGGCAGCGCGAACCCCTGGAGGTGATCGGCGACAAGCTCCATCAGCTGGCGGCCACTGGAGCTGTAGTGGGCAATGGGAGCTGCTGAGGCTGGCTGGTAGCCGGTGCACCAGCCCGCAACGCCTTCCGAGTTGCTGCGAGTGTCGGTTGGCGGAGACCGGTCTGGCTGGGGTAGACGTCGAGGAATGAGCACACCCGGCAGTGGTCAGGTTCCGTCAACCACAAAAGGACGGCCCAGACGACGACATCGCTCTCGTCGTCGTTCAACTCTGAACCCGCGCCCTGGCATCCCCAACGTCGCCTCACCACAGGAAGCATTTGGTCACACCACGAGTGCCTACAGGCTTGCAGCCAGCCGCTCGATGTCGGTGTGAACTCCATTGAAGGCCCGGAGCGCGGGGGCCACCGCGATACCGCACAACTCCTGCCCGTCGGTGCCGGCTCCTCTTCCGGACTCCCGCGTGACGTCTCGGGGCCCGCGTGCGCTCTCCGGTAGTCATTTCCGTCATCGTGGGCACGGTCAGGGGCGACGCAATCCGAACAAGCTGCCGCGGCGGCGTGTACGTTCATCTTCTGCCGGTGATGGCACCGTAGGTCTCCGGCACACCCTCGTCTGCGACCGCACCGCCCAAGCTTCGGCTGAAGCGGACTGCACCATTAGAGGCGGAGCAGGCGTTGAGTGATCTCCCGGTACTGCCGCAGCGCGAGGTGGAGCTCGGCGGACTGTGTCTCGGGATCGTGGTCCTGCCAGGCCGCGCGGAGGGTACGTCGCTGTTCGGCGAGGGCCTCCATGAGCTGGGCGGTTGTCTCGTCGAAGGCGCCTTCGGCTTCCTCCAGGGACTCACGCGGAGTGTCGGGGAACGTGTTGACGGCCCGTCCGAGACGACGGACGATCTTGTCGCGCTCGTCCGACGGGAACAGCGGTACCGGGCCGGGAGCGCGGCGCCCCGCGACGCCGCGGGGCTGGTCCGCAGGCTGTTGAGCGCGTGTCTGGTCGTACATCATCAAGTGCCGTTTCCTGTGCGTCGTGTCCAATTTCCTGAGCGGCATGGCCCTGAGCCGTGTTGCCAGTCAAAGTCCCGTGTCGGCTCGTGTCAATGCGATGCCCGTCCCAAGCGACAACCCGTGATCCCGGCCGCGCCATCGGCATCAAGGCCGAGAAACCACGTATGCCGCTCAGTCCGGCTCATCCACGGCGGTCACACCGTCGGACATCGTCCCGCCGTCAAAGCTACGACGGCTCATCCTCTGCACGAACACAGGTCTCGGCGTCACGCGCGGCCTCACCCACAGCGGCTACGGCGCCGAGCGCGGTCTGCTCGACCCGTCGGTCGCCGTCATCCAGCAGCTGCGACATCTGAGATTCGCCGGCTGGACCACTGCGGCGGAGCTCTTCGCGGACCGCTGTCTACTGGCCACATATCGCCACAGGGATGCTTTTCCTTCCGCGAGTTGGTGGCCCTCACCATGAAGGCAGGAGATCGTGACGCCGCGATCGACCATCTGAGGACAGCGTCCTGATGCCCGTGAGTTGCCGAGGGCGAGTGACCGCCCTGAACGCCAGGATCGCCCAGCCCACTCGCGCTGCCGACGCCGTCGCGACGCGGGCCGACGATCACCGGCTCTCCCTTCTGCCTTCCTCTTCTCTGTTCTCTTCATCTTCGTCTTCGTCTTCGTCTTCGTCTTCGTCGTATTCGTCCTCCTCTTCTTCGTCTTCGGGGTATTCGTCATCTGCGTCTTCCTCGTCGGCGTATTCGTCGTCGGCGGAAGTGTCGTCTTCCTCTTTGCCGGCGGCCTCTTCCTCCTCGATGGCTTCCTCGTGGGTACGGACCACTTCACCATCGCGGATTTCGCCACGCCAGCCTTCCGGTTCCTCGTCGGTCAGGGTGACGTAGCGCTGGAAGTGCTTGAAGTCCAGTCGCAGGCGCCGCCCCTGGGCGCGCCAGATATTGCCGGTCTTCTCGAAGAATCCGGAAGGGTAGTACTCGACCACCAGGACGATGCGCGTCAGTGTGGGTGTCAGTTCGTGGAAGCTGACGCAACCCCGCGTGGTGCCCTTGGCCCCCTCCGAGGTCCACACGATGCGTTCGTCCGGGATCTGCTCCTGGACCGTGGCCTTCCAGCCGCGGGTGGATGGCCCGACCTTGACCTTCCAATCGCTCTCGGCATCCTCCTTGCCCTTCGAGGCGCTGCGGACGCCCTTGGTGAAGCTGCTGAACTTGTCGTACTGGGTCCAGTGGTCGTATGCGTCGCGTAGCGGTATGCCGACGTCCAGCACTTCGATGATGTTCATGACCTTTGTGGTGCCGGACCCGCGGCCCTTGCCACCTCCGCCGCCGAACGCCCCCTTGACCTTGTCGACGACGTTGTCCTTCATGCTCTTCGCCTTCTCGCCGATCAGGGCCTTGAACGGTGAATCACCCTGGAGTATCCGCATACCCGCCTTGGGCAGCACACCGCCGTTCTGCGCCACATCCGTGAGTCCGCGGGTGACGTCCCCCAACTTGTCGCCGGCCTTGCCAGCCAGGTGCTGCACCTGCGCGCCCGCGAACTCTTTGAGCGCGCCGCGCAGCTGGTCAGCTCCCGAGCCCTGCTCGCTTTTGGTGTCAGGTGCTGTGTCGGCCATGTCGCTACCTCCGCCGCCGTGGCGATTCCTTCTTTGCCGTCTTCTTCGCGGCGGTCTTCTTCGACGGAACCGTGGACTTGGCCGCCGGTGTCTCCTTCGCGGGAGCCGCCTTCTTCGCCGTCGCCTTCTTCGCGGGAGCCGCCTTCTTCGCGGGAGCCGCCTTCTTCACAGGCTCCCTACGACCTGCGGCCTTCTCGGGACGACGCTCACGACCGCGCCGGGCGCCCGCACCCTCGCCCTCGTCCGGCTTCCGGGCTGAACGGCGACGCCGTGGCGCTGGCTTTTCCGGCTCTTCCTCTTCCCCCTCCGGCTCCTCCTCAGGTTCTTCTTCCTCTTCCTCCTCCTCTTCGAAGTCGTCCTCGGCTTCGGCTCCCTCGTCTTCGGGCTCCTCGTACTCGTCCTCCCCCTCTTCCTCGATCTCGTCCTCCTCCTCCGGTTCCTCCTTGCGCATACCGCCTATGCGTTGGGTGCGCTGGGTCAAGTTGTCGGCGAGACCGGCGAGTTGGCGGTCGGCCACCGCGCTCAGCGCTTTGCGCCCTGCTGGGAGGGCCTCGCCGAGGAGCTGGTCGTTGAGGTCAGCGAACTGGGGCACCTCGCGCAACCTCTTGACCCCCTCCGTCAGCAGCTGTTGCGGTTCCAACCCGAACCGACGGCCGGCCAGGTAGGTCGCCATCCCGAACGCGACGCGTCCCTTCTTGGTCCGGCCCAGGACGTACCCGCCGACAACCGCGGCGGCAAGAGCGATCTTGGGTACATCAGCCATCAGATTTCCCTTCAAAGGGCTGCCGAGCAGACGCCGCTCCGGCTGGCCAGTGACGCCCGCGCAAGGGCCCCGCACCCCGCAGGCGAATGATTCGAATGGAGCAGCAACCGGTGGCCGCGCTAATCCCTTCGCCTCTTCCCAGTCTGTGCGGTGATTCCAGCAGCCGCATGTGGAGAACAGGGCGCCACGGGATGCTGCTGGCTCGCCTGGCTCCACTGGCACGGAAGAGCGGCTGGACACCGGCCGAACTGGCCGTCATGCGGGCCCGGGCGCTCCGACCGCTACGCGGGATCGAGTGGGACGCCGAAGAGGCTCTCAGTGACGCGCGCGACTACATGATCGGACCAGTTGCGCGGAGTGCTGCAGGCGCGTCGGCTCCTTGTTCCACAACGACCGCACGCCCGGCGCTCGGTACGCCCCCGACCTGCCGGCCGACCGGCACATCCACGCCGTCCCACGCCCCTGCCCGGCCCTCTGCGTCCTCACCCTCGCCCTGCTCTCCGCAGTGCGCTGGGCGATCGCTAGCTGGGTGCAAACAGGGTGACCGCCCTGTTGGGGGCGGGACTTGTCTGCACTCAGTTCCATCACGTCATGGCGACCCACTCGCTCCCGGCACGGAGTCGACCGCGGTCAGGTCGCGCTTTACGCCGCCCTCATCCGCCCCTCGAACGCCTCAGCCGGGCGCACGACGTGCGCCGGACGGCTCCGGCACGCGTCGCCGTCCGCCGGAACTGCCCCCGGTCACCCACACGCGGCGCCGACGTCGGATCAGGGGCCCGCGGTCCGTATGTGCTCGTTCACCAGTAGTGACGTCGCCCGGCGACGGCGTGACCCACCGACCCGAGGACCCACAGGATGGCTCCGATGACCAGCAGGACGATCCCGATGGTCCACAGGATGGATATCCCGGTGAGGAAGCCGACGACGAGCAGAATGATGCCGAGGATGATCATGATCTCTCCCTTGCGACAAGGAGGGCACGGGGACGGTTGGGTTCCTCCTCACTCCGCGCGGTGCGGTTGGTGGCGGGCGACCTGTAGGCGGACTTCAGTGGGGGTGTGCGGGGAGCCGGTGCAGCGACGGGCGGTTCGGAGCGGGCCTTGGCAGAGGGCGTCGAGGACGGCGCCGGGTGGCGCCTGAGGGGTGAGAGTGAGTCTGACGTAGGTGTAGGGATGGGCGGGCCGGCCAGTGATCCGTACGGCTGTCCGCTCGACGCCGGGCAGGGCACCGGCTTCTGCGGTGATCGCGTCGCTGAGCGCGCGGTCGCGCAGTTCGACGCCCTCCAGTGGGGGTGTGCCGCCGACGGGCAGCGACCCGGGGCGGTGTCGGTGGAGTTGGCTGAGCAGCCACCACAGGGCGAACAGGGCGGCGAGGGCCAGAGCGGTGATGACCGCGGGCCACCACCACCAGCCCTGGCTGCTCCAGCGGGCCCGGTCGGCGGAGCCGAGCAGGACGTCGTCCGGGGTGGTCAGGGGCCAGCCAACGGGCGGGACCAGATCGTGTCGGCGGTAGACGTCGAGCCCGGCGAAGAGGATCAGCAGACCGCCGCCGAGCAGTACGAGCCCGGCGAGGGCCAGCAGACTGCGGTTGAGCACGGGTCGCGGCCTCATTGCGGGCTCCGGTGGTGGGGGTTTCCGGTCAGTCGGTGCGTCGCCGCGCGCGTACGACGATGCGGGGAGGGCGGGCGAGGGCGAGCCGGTCGCGCTCGTCGTCCAAGGCAGTGGTGAGATCGTCCTTGACCTGTCGGGGGTCGCGGAAGCGGACGTCAGCGCGGGCTTTGACGCGGTGGCGCCGCACCCGGACGCGCGCCTTGCCGACTCCGGGTACCCGCATGGCGGCGTCGCGCAACAGGTCTGCGGCGCCGTCGCGGTCCAGGGAGGCCCGCAGCCCTGACGCGGGGGAGCGCAGGGGCAGCCAGTGGCGCAGACCAGGGGTGAGGGCCAGGACGATCAGCCAGACGCCGGCGGCGACGGCGACGGCCGCTCCCGTGAGTATCCACACGTCGTCCACGGGGCGTGCGGCCAGTTCGTCGGCCAGCCTCCGGCGCCAGGCTGCCGCAGGGCGTCCCGCCCGTACGGCGACGACGTCGAACAGCGCGGCGCCCGCCGCGACGAGAAGCACGGAGGCGACCAGCACGGCGGGAAGGCGGCGGGCGGACCACGGGCGGTGGGTCTTGTGCCCTCTGCCGCGTCGGCCCGCTGCCAGGTCCGGCGAAGTGGTCGCCCCGTGTCCGGGCGGACCGGGCTCTACCGGCTCCCTCGGCTCCCCGGGAGCCTTCGCCAGCGGCAAGGTGGCATGGCGCGCCGAGGGCGCCGCGCCTTGGGTGGGAGGATCCGGGTCTGTGTTCATACCGGACCTCCTTCCTGCGCAGGTGCCAGCCGGCATCCCTGCGTGGTGTGTCGGCCGGCCGGGGCTTGGTGGTGGCTCACAGGACCCGTCTCCAGTTCGCCTCGGTGGCGGTGAGCAGGCGCCGGACGGTGAGAGTGACCTCTGCCACCTCCAGCCCGGTCAGGTGCGCCACGCGCTCGGCCACGTCGTGCCGTATCCGTTCGCAGACCTCGGGGATGTTGGTGGGGTAAGGCAGGTCCATGGCCAGATGCAGGCGCACCGATCCGGCACGGGCAGCCGCGGAGGCCGCGGGCGCCGAGGGTTCGCTCCGGTCGGGCGGTACGGCGGCGCGGCGCGACTGAGCCGTGCGTGCGGCCTGGGCGGCGATCCGGGCGACCACCTTCTCCGGGATGACGGTGGCGCCCCGTTCGGCCGGAGGCGGCAGACCGGCGGCCCGCACCGGTGAGCGCGCCCCGTCGTCAAAGGACGGCAGACCGGGCCTGGTCGTCATCGCTGCCTCCGGTTACGGAGGTCGAGGTCGCCCTGTACGGCAAGGCCGACAATCAGCCCGGCCGTGCCGAGGACCAGAACGAGCAGAAATGCCCAGAAGCCGCCGAAGTAGCCGGCGAAGCCCAAGGCCATGCCGGCCGCGAGGCCCGTCGTTGCTGCGTTCATCGTGCACTCACCCCTCTCGCCGACCTGCGTCGCCGTCCGTGTGGCCGGCTGTTCCACTGACGCGGCAGCCGATCACCTCACGCGGCCCTCGTCCGGTTCGGCGTCTTCGTCGTCGGGGAGGTGGACGTCGTTGACGGCGATGTTCACCTCGACCACCTCCAGCCCTGTCATCCGCTCCACGGCGCTGATCACATTGGTGCGTACGCCGCCGGCGACGTCGACGATGGAGACGCCGTACTCCACGACGATTTCCAGGTCCACCGCGGCCTGGCGCTCGCCGACCTCGACCTTCACGCCGCGCGTTACGCCTGCGCCCGCGCCGGGGACGCGATCCCGCACGGCGCCGAGGGCACGGGCCATCCCGGCTCCCAGGCTGTAGACGCCTTGTACTTCACGCGCGGCCATGCCCGCGATCTTGGCCACCACGCCGTCCGCGATGGTGGTCCTCCCCCGTGTCTCGGCCGGAGTTCCGGGTCCGGTACGGCCTTTCAGCGCGCTCACGGCCGTGTCGGGCCGGCCGCCCCCGCCGACGCTGGTGATGTTGTCCGTCATGGCGGTCGCCTCGATCGGTCGGTGGAGCACCCGCGTGGTGCCCGTCGAGAGATTGGACATACCGGACGGCATATTCCTCACAGCCGTCGAATGTGACATGCATCACAGATCCATCTCCGGGGTACACACATGTCCGAGCCTTGCGGGGGCGTCATGATCGAGTGTCTGGGTTCCCCATGGTCGGGAGACGACCTGCCGGACGGCGTGCTGGCCGTGCGCGCGTCCGAGGGCGACGAGGACGCCTTCGCCGTTCTCGTCCAGCGGCACAGCCGGTCCCTGCTGGCCCTGGCCCGTTGCATGCTGGGCAACCCCCAGGACGCCGAGGAAGCCGTCCAGGACGCCTTCGTCAGTGCCTGGAGGCGGCTACCGGAATACCGTCATGGTGCGGAGTTCCGAACCTGGATATACCGCATCACCGTCAACCGTTGCCTGACCATGCGCCGGCGCCGACCGCAACCCCTCTCCCTGGACACCGTCGCCGAACCCGCGACGGGCGACGCGTGGAGCCAGCCCTCCCGGTCCGCCGAGCAGGACGCGGCCACCGCCGCCCTGTCCCGCGCGCTCGCAGAACTGGACGCCGACCAGCGGATCTGCTGGATCCTGAGGGAAGTGCAGGGCCTCCCCTACAAGGAGATAGCCCACGTGATGCGGACCAGCGAGCCGACGGTGCGCGGCAGACTGTACAGGGCACGCCGATCCCTGCAGGAGGCGATGAACCCATGGCGCTAGACGACCCGCACACGCGGCCTTCCGCACCGCCCCCAGTCGACGTGCCCTCCACCGGTCCAGCCGCCGACGTGGCCTTGTTCGCTGGTGACGAGGTGCTGCCCTGCGGTCGGCTGCTCAGCCGGACCTGGGAACAGGCGCAGGACGCGACACCGGCCACGGACACGCACGCGGTGTCCTGCCCCTACTGCCGCGAGGCCGTCGAGGGACTGGCCACGGTGAACACGGCCACCCGCGCGCTGCGCGCCGAGGACCCTCCCGGTCTGCACGCCCTCGCCGAGCGCGTCATGGACGCCGTCAGGGCCGAGGCCCGGCTCGGGCGACTGGTGCCACTGGCCGACCTGGACCGGGACCTGCGGATCACCGAAAGCGCTGCGGCGAAGACACTGCGCCGGGCGGCGGACGCGGTACCCGGCTCGAGGGCCGCGACCTGCCGGCTCGTACCCGAGGGCGACGGCACCGACGTGCGCGTGACCATGACTCTGGCCGCCGCACTCGACCACCCGCTGCCCGACCGGGTCCTGCAGGTGCGCCGCTCGGTACTCCACTCGGCCGGACAGGATCTGGGGCTCGCGGTGACGGCCGTCGACATCACCGTGGTGGACGTACTGGACCCAGGGCCGCCCCGCACCGGCCCCGGCCTCGCGACCGGAGGTGGTACATGGTGACCCGCATCCGCGTGGCCACGCTCCGTGGGGTCGCGGCCGAGGCGGCCCTCGCAGTGCCCGGCGTAGCGGGCCTGCAGCCCCGCCTCGCCCACCGCCTCGCAGCGGCCGCCGCCTCCATCGGCCCGGCCACCCCGCCTCCCCCCATCCCGCCCGAGGCGAGCGTCCGCGCCGACCCGGATCCGGAGGGTTCGGGATGGCACATCGAAGTGCGCTGCGTCCTGACCGAGGGCCCGCGGGCGCTGGACATCGCCCGGACCGTCCACGACCGGGTGGCGGCGGCCGTCATCGCCCACCTCGCCGCCCTCGGTATCGCGGAGCGGGTCACCGTCGCGGTGAAAGTGACTCGCATAGACGCCTGGCACGTCTCGGCATGAGGCGGTGCGGGAAACGAAACGGCCCCGGCTAAACGGCCCCGGCTGAGCCGGGAACCCAACCCTGCCCCGTCATGAGGCTTCGCGCCCGCAGGTCGGAGCAGCCCACCGACCGCACCGCCGCAGCGGCAGCAACGCCAACCCGGCCGGCGTGGCCGCACCCGCGCGCCGTCCAGTGGGCGCTGTGCGCGACGGGACGCCGTACTGGGCATTTCCGTACGGAGTCCTCGCCCTGCAAGCCGGCGCCAACGGCTCCCAGGGCCTGGGACCTTGATGACCGCGGAGCCCAGGCCGAACCACATCATCCCCAGGGACGGCCGAGCCCGCAGAACTGACGGCCCCGTGCCAGTGGGAGGGCACCGCACGGATGGTGCGTCAGGGGGGAACGCTTAAGGGGAAGGCGCGTCCACGGATCGCGCAGGGAGAGCAGGCGCCATCCGCAAAGGACGCTCGCAGGGCGAGTTCTGGGCATGCCGAGTCCGTTTCAGGGGATCCCGATGTCAGGCATGGCCCCCTCGAAGGCAAGGCCCTTGCAAGCGAGCGAAGTCGGCCGCACTGGCCAGTAGGGCCGCAACAGTCGGACAGGATGCTGTCCCACTGCAGAGCAGAGATCACTTACGGGGCAGCCCTTAGTTCTGCGGCGCCAGGGTGCGCAGGACGTCGAACTCGTTTCCCTCGGGGTCTGCCATGACTACCCAGTTTCGGTCTGAGCCCTGGCCCACCTCCGTCTTGGTGGCGCCAAGGCCGAGCAATCTCGTCACCTCGTCGTCGGTGCTGCCGTCGATCGGGCTGACGTCGAGGTGAAGCCGGTTCTTCGCTGTCTTGCCCTCGGGCACCTGGATGAACAGCAGGGTGGGCGGCATCTGGCGGGCCCGAACGTCCTCAACGGTCGGCACCCAGGAGCCGATCTCGACCTTGCCGTCGCTCCGGTCGATCACCTTGAAGTCCAGGACCTCGCACCAGAAGGCCGCGAGCCTCTCCGAATCGTGGCAGTCGACAACCAACTCGGTGAACCTGCTTGTCATGTCTCTCCCCGATGGTGCGAACGGAGCTCAGCATATTGGCTCGTTGCCGCCCGTCCGACAGACCGGACCTGACCAGACACCCCAGACAGGACTTGACCCGGCATCGCCCGTCCGAATAGCCCTTATCAGGAGTGGAGTTGTGCCCCGACGCCTGGATGGTCACCACGTGCGTCGACCGCTTGGAGAGGCCGTGTGGAGCGCGGCAGCGGCCGCAGCCTGGCCACCGGGATCCAGCGCCAACTCCTGCCTCGCCCCCCTCTTTCGAGGCAGCAGAGTTCACGCACGATGTACGCCAGCGCGTCTGCGACCTCCTCGGCCTGCTCCAGCACGCCGATCGTGTCTCCTCGGTTGTTATCGGCGTGACCACCCGCTGCCGTCTCCGTCCGGCACCTGCGCCAGCTTCTCGTCGGACTGGGCGACCAACTCGGTCACATCATCGTTGCTGATCAGTAGCCCTTGGGGCTTGTACCAGGTGGCCGACAGTCCGATCACTACATCGGCGGCGGCCATTGCGGCCACCGTGGCCTTGACCGGCAACGGCCCCTCCGACAGGCCCCGCGCAGTCCAGCGGCGCGAGCGTGGGGTGCTGCATCCGCAGCAGCTAAGCGTTCGCTAACTCCAGGCTCTGCCGACCTTGGGGTGGAGTGGGCGACGGCTTGAAAGGGCCTCATCCGCGGGTGGTCGGCGTTCAGCCGGCGCCCGGCATCAGGCTGAGGTCTTCGGCTGCGACTCGCCGCCTTGTGTGCGCAGTTGCTGTTGAGGCGCTGGGCTTCTTCGAGTTGGTCTTCGAGGATGACGATGCGGCAGGCGGCCTCGATGGGGGTGCCCTGGTCGACGAGTTCGCGAGCACGGGCGGCGATGCGCAGTTGGTAGCGGGAGTAGCGGCGGTGGCCGCCTTCGGAGCGCAGAGGGGTGATCAAGCGGTGCTCGCCGAGGGCACGGAGGAAGGCAGGTTTGGTGCCGAGCATCTCGGCTGCCCGGCCCATGGTGTAAGCGGGGTAGTCGTCGTCATCGAGAGGGGTGACGGGGCGGGAACTGGCAGGGGGCATAGACCTCTTCTTTCGTGGACACGTCGAGGGGCCCGGCGCGTCCCGGGCCCAGGCGTGGTGGCGATAGGCCTCCATGAGCTCGGAGATGACGGCGCGGGCCTTGTCCA